>DAOVXR010000169.1 GCA_030636065.1 Sedimentisphaerales bacterium
AAATCTCAATCGAACGCAAAAAAATCGCCCGGCCATCCAGGTCGGTGAACTGCTTCTTCCGCTTAGCCCCGAAACGCGAACTCGAACCAGCAGCAGGGATCAAAACAGAAACTCTTAAAGTCATTATGATTTCCTTCGTTATACCCATCGGGTATGATTTAATTGTGCTGCCTGGCTTGCAAGCCGATAGTACTAAACGAGTTACGAATTGACTAATCCGGCATTTTTACTTGGAATGAGTATAAAACCACATCTCAAATATCAGATAATATACCATCATAATACTCACGCAGTAACTGTCAAGTCGCTGTTCAGGCAAAACTTGACGGAAAAGATTAACGGCGGGTAGCATAAGTCTTTACAAAAGCACCTCTCTGAAATACAGAAAGGTGGCACCGGGTTGGAAAACCATGCTTAAGCTACGCGTAAAGCATGCCACCCGATGAACCATCCACCTCAAAGACTCGGTGGCTGCCACACGTCGTACCTTTGTATTTTTAGAGGTTGCGTCAGGGGATAATTCGGCGCCAAGTGCCGTGGACGGGGATTAAGGCACTATTATGAAAGCCTTCCGGGGGATTATCGAGGATAGCTGGATCGTAGGTACAGACAGCGTCATCTTTGAGTATAATGTCGTTGCGGGCAATTACCGTACCCTGAATATTACATTTACTTTCCAAACTAATATCATTATAGCAACATATCAGTCCTTTAATAATATTAGGATATATATCAACCTCGTCTCCGTAACCTGGTTCGCCCGGCAGGGAAAGGTCGGTATTGATTGAATCCTCGCTCAAGTCATTTTCAGTGTGTATTTTAATACGACTGAGCTGGTGGTCAACGATCAGGGCGGGATAATCGGGCCGTGCCGGTTGCCAGTTTACAGCCGACTCGATTGTAACCTTATCTATTAGAATGCTTCTTATTATCAGAGTGCCGATGATGCGGCAGTTTTTAATGGTTATTTCACCGATGTCGCAGTCAATATAGTATAGCCCGTCGGGATTTGTCGGGCCGAAAGGATTGTTAGAAGGACTTAAGAGGATGTTTTCGATGGTGGCTATATATGGAATAAATGTGGCCCTGGAGGTGTAATACGCCATAATTTCTTCGGCATTCGGGAAATCTTTGGGGCTACTGCCGGGGACAATATCGCCACTGATATTAATGGTTTCGTGGATAGTTCCAACCGCCTCGGCGTTACCGAAAATCCAGGTATTCCCTCCGCTTTTATCTATGTCGGCGTTGGAAGTTACATCGCCATTAATCCGGACTTTGTTGCTGATATCAATGTTATTGGCAGCGGCGACGGCATAATTGAGTATTCTAAAGGGGGCTGGTTTCGTCTTTACCGAGATCGTACGGCTCACGTCGTTAATTGTGGCGGTGGCGGTCAGCACCACAGGATCATCCGGATTGTTCGCCAGATCGCCATCAACAGGATCGATACCGGTAACAGTATAGGTAGCCTGATCGACAGCGATGTCCTCCAGCCAGGTACCATTGCTTAATATCTGACGCCAATCTGGTTCAACCTTTGTAAAGTGCATTGCGTGGCGGATGCCGAATTCGGCATAGATGTATGCCCGGTCGATCTGTGTCTGAGAACGTGAGGAACGACGAAATTGCAGGTTGTGAACGGACAGCCCCAGAACAAGGGCGACAAGGACAAGGGCAGAAGCGAGAGTCAGAAAATAGACGCTGCCGGTTTCTTTTCTGTTGGTTGGTTTTATTCTTTTCATCTTATGCCTACGAAGATGTCGGCGATGACATATATTTGTTGTGCCAGAATTTGGTCTGAGCGGCTTACTGTGATGGTTACCTCCTTGAAACCTTCGTCGCCGACGGCAGTTTGGGTAAAGTCATCAGCCTGTACGTAGCGAATCGTAACTTGGCGGGTAAATTCCGCATATTTGGTCAATACGTTACCGTTACGCTGCTGGGGAGGACAATCGGAGGATTTATGGTAATCATCGATGTCATCGAAATCGCTTCGGTCGGCGGCAATCTCGTCGGGTTCCCTGCCAAAGACAGCAGAGCCGTCAGGGTCTTCGTAAAACTGCTGTTTGATTTCCTCGACCATCTGAAGGGCCAGAAAATCAGCAGAGCTTTGATCGAGAAGTACCTGCCGAGAGCGGCCCAGATTGCCAAAAAGCCTAAGCCCGGAGACGAGTATTATGGAGATAATGACCGAGCAGAGAAGCACCTCGACATAAGAAAAACCGGACGCGGACCAAAAACACACAGAACGACGATACGGATCGATCGAAGGTGAGTTTAAATGATATTTTATTTTAGTTTTCATCGAAAACACCATGCTTTAGCTTGCTTATGCTTCGCATAAGCTACGCAAAAACATGCCACCCATCTGTTGAGCCATCCACCTCGAAGACTCGGTGGCTGCCACCCAACATTTGGTAAAGCAAGTATATTTAATTCAACTGACCATTAGTTTTCCTGTACAATTTCTCCGTTCCGTCTAATTTGGATCGTAATATTTTTTCCGCCACGGTGGAGAGAGAACGAGCCAGCAGCAGACCAACCTCGTGGGTTAAAGGTTACGACAACGAAATCATCGGGAATGCTGGTAATAGAGGCAATTTCATAAGGAGACAGCGCAAGATTGACAGAGATGTCGTCAGGGCCATACAAACCGGGGACGTCGGCAGCCTGATAGGTAAGGTTGGCTTTATCGATGGTCAGCGTACGGGCCTGTTGGACACGCAGGGCCTGGTCGCGGGTCAACTTGAGGTCGGCAGTGAATCGGGCGGCAGCGTTTTCGAGCCTGGCATGGTCAAGGCTGCTGATAAATCCAATAGAAGCAACACTTGCCAAAATCATAATAATGCACAAGGTTATGGTATATTCGGCCATAGAAAAACCGAGCCTGTCAAGGTTGCTTTTTGTCAGTTTTATCAACATAGTTTTACCAGTAAGGGAAATTGACCAAATGGACATATTCTTCTATGGTATCGTTCAGGTCAGAGGTCAATTGGGCTGTCAGAACAATACTTCTTATATATCTATTATTGTCATCATCCCATCGGCTGTCGCAAAGGTCCCAACTGACACTAAAGAGGTCGGAAGCTAAAACAGCGATGGGGCCGGAATTGTGCTGAGTTCTGAGTTTTTTTTCATCAGAGTCCCAATGATATTTAATGGTATTTTCAACTTCCTCATTGTCAGGGTCCTTCGCCTTGAAAATCAGCCAATTGCTGTCCAACGTTAAAATTTCGTCGGCCCAGCGGATTTGATCGGCCATGTCCCGAAGAACATTCTTTCCTTTTTGGTGCTGGTCAAAGCCGGCCCGGGCAGTACGAATGCGTTGCTGAGAACGGTTCAGTGCCAGAGACACCGATATGGCAATAACCGAAATTATGACCAGGCTGATCATCATTTCCGCCAACGAAAAGGCGTTATGACTTTTTGTGGTGAACCTGAAAATTGACCTTTTTATATCATTTTTGAACATATCACATACGCTTGAATAGTTACAAAAAAAACAGGTCTCGGAGCAGTAGTTGTCAGCCACGCCGAGACCTCTGGTGATTCATTTTATCAAGTAAAGTGTTTTTTGGGCGACCACAACGCAGGGTTGCCTTTGTTTTCCGTAACGAAAACTAATCAGTAGGCGTCAAAGGTGGTTACGCCGTCGTTACCGGTCTGATCAGCGTTGGCGATAATCTGGCCGGTCGCGACATTATAGACCCACCCGTTTCCATCGGCAGGAGTCGAGGTCAAAGGAGTAACCTGATTGACGATGTTGATGGTGTTTTTTCCGGCGTTGAGGCCCACAGTAAGATTCGGAAAACCATTACGCAGGTAAGGCCCGAAAGGGAAGGCCGCAGCTTTATCAGCGGAGCAAGAACCGTCGGCTTTGGAATACATTGTCAACTGGTTGACAATGGCCTCATAGCTTTCGGCGGAGTTTTCAAGACCGTCCGCCTTGGCGCCGGGAAAGATCATACTATGTTCGCCGTAGTACCAGTCAATGGCGTTACGCAGTGTAGCCAGATTGGCACGCAGGGCGGCATCACCGGCGTTCCTGCTGCCGGAACTGATACGCGGAATGGCAATGGCGGCAATCACACCAAGGATAATAATGACAATGACCAATTCGACCAGGCTGAACGCCTTTTGTCTATTGTTTCTGTGGTTCATTTTTAAGCCTCCGATAAAAAATTACTTTTCTCGTTTTTCTGCGTTAGAAATCAATCAATATGCAGCCTTCATTTGTTATCACCATCGGTCGGAAAGAAGGGCGACTTTACATGAATGCTATTAAAAAAACGTAAATGTTCACGCCATATTTGCTTGAAGTTATGGGTCCAGGGGAAGAATTGTTTGTTCAGAATCGAACTGCAGGACAACCGAACCGGCGCGTATCTCGATCAGGCGGTATGGCCCGATAGTATCGCCGAAAAAGAGTATCTCGTCGTTGATCATGGCGCATGGCCGGCGAGACGAAATTATAATGCTGGAAAGTCGCAATGGGATGAGTTGCTCCTCCGGGTGGTGGGAGGCGTTATTTTCATGCTCATTCCGGTCGAGCAGGCTGATTAGTTGCTCGGAAGCAACAAAGAGATTGCGTGTTTGAATAGTTTTCGGTCGTTCGGCAGGCAAAGGCAAAAAATCATGGTTTATTTACACCGGGTTTTCCAGCGCAGAACCCGGTGGCTCAATAAGGGTTCGGGGGTTGGGAGCCTGAAAGCCGGGGTTTTGAGAACCGGGGGA
>DAOVXR010000095.1 GCA_030636065.1 Sedimentisphaerales bacterium
CCCCATTCGAAACAACGGCAAATTTGGGTTATGGGTAAGTACGTTTATCAGTGTTGCTATCGGCATATCCTGTTAACTTATAACGTCTGTATAAATTATATAACATTTGTGGGCATGCGGCGGAAAATTTGTGTAATTTTTTAAGTTTTTTTTGGGTGATTGACAAACAGCACTGAAATAGCCTACATTACCGGACATGAGTGATATTTTGCAGGAAATTCTAACGGTCAAGAGAGAGGAAGTGGCCGCGGCGCGGGAAAGAGTGTCTATAGAGAAACTGCGTGAAAGTGTGCGGCAGTTACCCAAATGTCGCAATTTTTATCGGGCCATAACGAAGGAAAACCCACGGCGGATCAATGTCATTGCCGAGATCAAACGGGCTTCACCCTCGGCAGGGTTAATTCGTGAGGATTTCGATCCCGTGGAACTGGCGATTATTTATCAGACGTGCGGCGCCGATGCGATAAGTGTCCTGACCGATGAGCGTTTTTTTCAGGGGAGCCTGGAATATATCGGTCAGATAAAGGCGGCCGTCTCACTACCGATACTGCGTAAGGATTTTATTATCGATCCCTACCAGATATATGAGGCCCGGTTAGCAGGCGCAGACGCGGTCTTGCTTATCGCCGAGGCTCTTAAGCCGGCTGTTCTGATGGATATGATGATCCTAACCAACTCGCTTACGATGACTGTCTTGCTGGAAGTGCATGGGCTGGACTCACTACTGCAGGTTCGCAGCCTGATCGGTTTTCCACAGGAACACTACAGTCTGCTGGGTATCAATAACCGTAATCTCAAGACAATGAAAGTTGATCCGGCTAATTCACTGCGTTTGAGCGAATTTATCGATGATAAAGAAGGCCTGGTCAGTGAAAGCGGCATCAAAACCAGAAGACATGTTGAACAATTGATCGAGGCCGGTTTTAATGGTATCCTTATCGGCGAGACCCTGATGCGAAGTGCTGATATTGCCGTTGGTTTCAATGAACTTTTTGGCCCAAACAGATAGTTGTAGTTATGGCTGATTCATCGTCTGAAAATATGTTTAACTGCGCGAACTGCTCGCGTCAGCTCAGTGTCGTGCCGGATTATATCGGCCGACTGGTAGCCTGTCCTTACTGCGGCAGTATGTTTATTATGCCCGGGTTGTCTCCGCAATCATTGCAGCGGGGTGACTCCGGGGAAGCCGACAATGGGACAATACCCATTGCCGCTGAGAAAAATAATGATTCGGCTGTGGAGCGGGCGGAAACAGTTGATTCGACAAAAACGCCTGTCGGACCGATGAGCCAGGCTACTCCATATATTATGCCCGAACTAACCCGGCCCGGCGGTATTGCCGTCCTGGCGGCATTGGGTCTGATGTTGAGTATTACCGGGTTGGTGTTGGCTATCTCCACGTTGGTGATCGGGACGGAAACGCTCTTTGGCAGCGACCGGTTAATGCTGGGTGATTCGATTTACTCACAGGTAAAGTTCGCGATGTACTGTCTGTATATGCTGCTATACCTGCTCGTTTGTATGGGACTGCTGAAAGGGCGGAATTCAGCCCGGCGAATCTTTATTCTGCTGACACTGTTATTTATTTTCGGCGAACTAACTCAGATCGGTGTTGCGTCGTACAAGGGAGAGCCGCTCGTTAATCCGCCGTTAGATTTTCTCAAAGTGATTGCTTTGGTATATATGCTGGGGGGTGTGTTGTATCTGATTCGCAGCCGGATAGGAAACTGGTTCGATTAAGTCTGTTTTTTTGTGAATGGAGATTATTATACATGAGTAAGATTAGAGTCGCGATTATTGGTGTTGGTAACTGTACAAGCTCGTTACTCCAGGGCATTGAGTACTATAAGAGCAAAAACAGCGAGGATATGGTCGGGCTGATGCACTGGGACATCAATGGATATAAACCTTATGATATTGAAGTGGTGGCTGCGTTCGATGTTGACAAAAGAAAAGTTGGAAAGGACGTCAATGAAGCCATATTCGAGAGGCCGAACTGCACTAAAATATTTTGTAAAGATATGCCCAAAACCGGTGTTACTGTGCAAATGGGAAAAATCATGGATGGTTTTTCAGATCACATGAAGGATTATGACGATGACTACACATTCGTGCTTAACGGCAGGTCTGAAGCGACGAAAGAAGATATTGTCGGAACACTGAAGGAGTCCGGTACTGAGATATTATTAAATTATCTCCCTGTCGGTTCGGAGGAAGCCACGAAGTTTTATGTCGAATGCGCTTTGGAGGCGGGTGTTGCGTTCATAAATAATATACCTGTTTTTATAGCGAGTAACCGGGAATGGGCGAAAAAATTCGAAGAAAAAAACATACCGATAATAGGTGATGATATTAAAGCTCAACTTGGTGCGACAATCACTCATAGAGTATTGACTGATCTTTTCAATAAAAGAGGGGTAAAATTAGAGAGAACCTACCAGCTCAATACAGGCGGAAATACTGATTTCCTCAATATGCACCAAAGCAGCAGGCTCGCTTCCAAGAAAATATCGAAAACAGAGGCTGTTCAGTCCGTTGCCGCTGACAGATTGGCCGACCGCGACATTCATATAGGCCCAAGCGATTATGTCCCCTGGCAGAATGACAATAAGGTCTGTTTTATCAGGATGGAAGGGAGGCTCTTCGGCGATGTGCCGATGAATCTGGAGTTACGGCTGAGCGTGGAAGACTCCCCCAATTCCGCCGGTGTGGCTATTGATTCCATTCGCTGCTGTAAGATGGCACTTGATCGCGGCAAAGGCGGTATTTTATACGCCCCTTCGGCATACTTCTGCAAAAAACCGCCCAAACAGTTCACTGACGAAAAAGCTTACGAGATGACTGAGGAATTTATCGCAGACACACGCGCGATATAGGAAAGTGGGGGGAAATGGTAAGGATTAATGGAAAAAGTAACAGGTTTTCCACAATTTGCCGATAATTAACTAAGTTGACTTACTCTGACGCTGGTGTCAAATAGCGGTAGTTCACAGGATTAAGAAAGAATTTTATTGAAAAAATAAAAACAGAAATCGTTGACATATAGTATGTGCACCGAAAGATTAGCCAATATATGGTAGCGTCGGCGTTTTTTAAAAAAACGTCCAAAATTTTTTTAAAAAAGATGTTGTCTTTGTGGGGAGATGTGGTAAAAATTGGTGCATAGTGGTGAAGGTTGAGTTGTCAAATCAAGACCACAAGTAACGGCGTGTGGGATTGTAATCAACAGTATAGGATCATTGAAATGCTTCTGTTGACCGGTGAATTTGAACTGAATCTGGATAATAAATATCGGTTATTTATCCCCGCACGTGTGCGAGAGCAGATTTCTCCGGAAGATAACGGTAGTGGTTTTTATCTCGTTTCAGGTGTTAATCGTATCCTAAGTCTTTATCCAGACTTATATTATCAGCGCATCGCCCTTGCCGTGGCCCCAAGGATGGTGGCCCCGGATGAGTTGTTGACTTTTGAGCGGATCAACTACGCTATGGCCGGCAGGGTTGAGCTGGATCGGCAGGGACGGGTGCTTATAGGTGAAAAGGCCATCCGTCGTGCAGGCGTCAGGGAGCAGATAACGCTGATAGGGGTACGGGACCATCTGGAGATTTGGGATAAGCAGCAATGGCAAAGGTATTTGGACGAACATCTCGCTATGCACGAAAAAATGTTGCTGCAGGCGCGTGAAGAAACATTACGCAAAGAACGTGAAACGGCGGGCTGGGAAGGTAGAGAGCGTAGAGAGTGAAAAGTGGGGGGCAAGAGTAGAGAGTGGGGGGGAGAGAGTAGAGCGTGGAGTGTGGAGTGTAGAGAGCGAAAAGTAGAGAACTGGAATAAATCTTAACATAGGAGATTGTGGAATGATGTCGGAAATGCGGCAGGCAATGATCTCAGAGGACGAAACTGTAATTAAAGATGAATCATTTCGCGGCTGTCTGAATGTGCTTGAGCAGCGTTTGGAGAAAGTCCGAAGTTGGGGCTGGCCCTATAGTGAGATCGATTTCTCGCCGCAGGTCAGGGCAGCCTCAATGAAGGGCCGGTCAGAGGACAGCCATCAACATAACGTCAGAACCGGAGCGATGGTTTTATAAATGTCCCGCGGTAAAGAGACTGGACAGTTGCGTGAGTCAAAATGAAGTTCATACGCCCGTTCTCCTGAATGTTTTGTCGGGTATTTTGAGGTATCCCGGCGAAGGTACGGTGGTGGACGCCACAATAGGGTATGGAGGCCACGCGTTAGAGTTCGGGGGGCGATTGACTCAAAAAGGTCTGCTGATCGGGTTGGATGTGGATGACGCAACTCTCGTAGCGGCGGGCCGTAAATTAGAGAAGTTGGACTGCCGGGTCAGGCTGGTGCGAGAAAATTTCGGCCGACTTGACGAAGTGCTGGAACAAGCCGGCATAGGGCAGGTGGATGTAATATTAGCTGATCTGGGGGTCAGTTCGGGACAATTGGCGGATGCCGAACGAGGGATCAGCTTTCAACATGACGGGCCGCTGGACATGCGGATGGATACCCGGCTGGAAAGAACGGCAGCGGATCTGGTGAACAGCTTGGGGCAGGATGATCTGGCGAATCTGATATACCGATATGGCGAAGAACGCAGAAGCCGTCGGATTGCTCGCGGGATCGTTATGGCACGGCGGGAAAAACCGTTCGAGCGGACGTTGGATTTAGTAAAGGTAATTATCCGTTCACTGGGAATAACCACTAAGGGCCGAAAGAGCAGGATTCATCCGGCGACCCGGACATTCCAGGCTTTGCGAATAGCGGTGAACGATGAACTGGGACAGTTGGAAACGCTGTTACAAAAGGCACCTCGACTTCTGAAAACGCAGGGACAGATCGCGATTATCAGCTTTCACAGTCTGGAGGACAGACTGGTTAAGTATAACTTCCGCGAAAACCATAAAAACGGCGATTATGAGATTTTAACGAAAAAGCCGCTGGTTGCGGACAACGAAGAACGACAACAAAATCCACGCAGTCGAAGCGCAAAGCTGCGAGTTGCGAGGAAAGTGGAGGTCATGCAATGACAAAAGAAGCAAAAGTCGGTTTATTATTGGGTCTGTGTTTTATTGTGGCGATTGCGGTTGTATTGCGCGATGTTCACAAGGCCGGTGATGAAGACCTGGTCAGGACATTAGTGGCGGAACAGGATTCTGTTACTAACGACGAGATTGGAGATACCGCGATTAACAGGGGTGTTAATAATCTGTATGTAAATAATAATTACATAGAGGATGAAAGTGATTATGAGCGCCCCTCGGCAGAACCGGAAACAGAGACGCTTGCGTTAAATGACAATCAGTTTTCCGTCTCGGGCGAGTCGGTTCGCTATGAAATGTCCCTGCCCGATTCGAAGCAGTTGATGACTGACTCTGCTTTTACGGAATATTCGCAACTGCCGGCAGCCGATATGGAGTTCGAAGATGTATTTAACAGGATAGAGCAGCCGCAGCCCGTGCGAACAATAATTATCGAGCCGCAGAAACAGCCGACGTCGCGAACATACACGGTACGCAAAGGAGACTATCTCAGTACGATTGCGGTAAAGATGTATGGGCCGGAACTGGGGAATAAATTAGTGCATGTCCGGGGAATATACGAGGCGAACCGAAAAATACTTCGTTCGCCCGATAGTATTGATATTGGCCGGAAATTAGTGATACCGGTCCTGAAAAGTATGCCGAACGGAGGCTTCCGGGATAAGACAGGCGAAACAACAACTCAAATAAAAGAGTCAGAGAGAAAACAAAAATCACAACAATCGTCGGAATATACCTATTATGAGGTAAAAAGCGGTGATTCGCTATGGAAGATCGCTGAATCGAAATTGGGTAACGGCATAAGGTTTAACGAAATCGTAAAGCTCAACGGAAAACTGCTCAAAGACAAGGACAATGTATTTCCGGGGATGAGGATAAAGATTCCCAGGGGATAAGTCATACTCATTTCAGGTGAAAACACCATTGTTGTACATTTCGTAGGTTCACTATCTATAATACGCCGCAAACAGTCTTGCCTTGCAAAGTAATACCCGGTGGGCATAGTGAAAGAAATTAAACGTATTGGGTATCTTTTATGTCTGGCATTGTTGATCGGGCTGGTGCTGGTTCAACTGCGGACGCGACATATCCAGGCGATTAGCCGGATAACCGCTATGGCGGAACAGGAGCAACAATGGCGGCAGATGCTCTGGCAGCAGCGGTTGCGGCTGAGCGGTGTTCTGGAATCGCCGCGGATGATTAAAAAACAAATTGAACAGATGGAAATAGAATTTGTACCGCCAGGGACAGAAGAGGTAGAGGGTGGATAGTAGAGCGTAGAGGGTGTGGTGAATACCAGAGAAAAAAGTAAAGGTGGCCAAGTAGAGTGCGATGTATCGCACCATTTAGTCTGAGGGTTAGTTTTTCGTAGGGTGGGGCTTTGGCCCACGCGTTAGTTAGTACTGAATGTTTATTAAAAGAGTCTTTGAGATTGAAATTAACAGATAATTCATGGCAGAGCAGGGTATGTGGGTATGTGTTTTGGTCTGTCCTGCTGGTGGGACTGCTCGGAGTGCTGTCGCGGTGCTGGTACTTGCAGTATTACGAGGTGGATCAATGCCGAAAACGGGCGGAACGGCAGCAACGCAAACTTATCCCACTGAGCGCAAGGCGAGGCCTGATCCTTGATCGCACCGGAAAGGTGCTGGCGATAAGCGTGAAGAAACCGACGGTATGTGTCGATCCGTCGCTGATTAAGGATAAGCGGGAAAGAATAGAGACAGCCATCAAACTGTCCGAGATTCTAGCTCTGGACGCGGATGAATTATATGAGTCGCTGCAAAAGCGATCGCGACAACGCTATATGCTGGTTAAGCGTTTTGTCGGTAAGGAACAGGCCGAGCAGGTCAAGGCGCTGGGCCGAAAAG
>DAOVXR010000150.1 GCA_030636065.1 Sedimentisphaerales bacterium
CGTGAGGCCTGCTCGTGGCCATAATGACTACAGCTACGCGAGCCGACAACCGCAACAGCCAACTCATCCTCACGAGTCAAATCACCTTTGACATATAATACGGCAGGAGGATCGTGGATTTGTTTTAGCAGAGGGGGATAGTCCGGGCAATCCAGTGTAATAATCCGTACGCCCAGTTCGTCGGCCAGGTCGAGTTCCTCCTCAACGTCAATTTTATCACGGCTTTGAGTGATTCGCCGCGCGGTCTTGACACCGATCCCCGGCACCGAAGCAAGGTGTCCCGCCGAAGCCTCAAGCGCCTGTTCCACCCCGCCAAAGTGCTTCAATAATCTCGCAAACGTGATTGCCCCAACCTGATCGGTCAGGTGCAACCGCAACCATCCGGCTATACGTTCACGATTGTTTTGTTCATTCTCAATCTGTTCACTATCAATCATTGTGCCTTCTTCATATTTTTCTTAATTCGGCCGCTTTTTCAATAAGTTGTTTCAGAAGATCATCCACCTGTAATTCATAAGCCCATTTTTTCATGTATTCCCAGTTGAGATCATCCCACTTTACTATCGCCACACCAACGGCATCACGAAATTGACGGCCCGGTTGCTGCCCCCTGGACCACTCCAACTTACTCAAAATTACATCTTCCGGCGAAAGCATCCATATATCCAGGCCATTTATACTAACCTGTCGCCTTCGCTGAAATTCCCCGATACTGAAAGGCCTTTTTTTACGAATAATAAGGTCAGCCTTCCATCCCGTATGATTATCAATCACATTGAACATCAAGCCACGATTAAGAGCGTCCTGGGCGGTTTCCGGATTGACATAATAGTCATCGCCGAGTGATCGTATGAAACTATCCAGTTGTTTCTTGTCCGGATCGATAATCAGGTCAACATCATTTGTGGTTCGCGGTTCGCCGTGAAAGCTGCTTCCGAGGGAGCCGGCAATCATATAAGGAATCCCCGCCTTGTCCATAAGACCAATAAGTCTCTGTAAAAATTCTGTTTGGGTACTCATGTCTTGATCTCGACGTTGCCGAACGCCTCGCGGAACAACCGCTCACCCAGGGTCAAACGCATAACCGCCAGACGGACCTTGTCGTCATCATAATCCGGATGACGATCCTTTACCCCGGCTTCCACAAAGGCACGCATGTTATCACAGAGTTGAAATGTCATCTCGGCTCGATCTGATATATCCAACTTACGCAAAATGTCATATTGCACCCGTGCGGCTTCCAAACTCGTATCACCGGCTATTATATCTTTATCTGTCATTGATACACACTTTATATAAGAACAGCATGGGCTTATGCCCGTCCTATATTACTTTGCCACGGTTACCATGAAGTAGCACCATCTTCGGGAATATCCATTTCCACCCTTAGTTTCGAGATGAAAGAATTATCCCTCATCCTGATTTGGGATGCGCCTTAAATGTTAATACCACGTCCCATAGAACCAATCTGACTCCTATAGTATTGTTCACATAGGTTGGCAAACTGGTTATGGTTCCACGTACCCTTATACGTTCCAATAATCTCTCCAACTTCAATCGGCTCTTCCTCGTAGTTAGTTCCATATGGTTGGCGCAAATCCACCTGCATGTTTTCATACTGCTTATCCTTTACTTCAAGGGTAAAGTGGATTACTGAGACCATGTAGTCATCGTTTTTATTAAAACTCTCGTAATTCTGCGAATCTTGTACCACCTTATTAAATGTTATTGTCGCTTTTGGCATAATCTTTTTTCCTTTCAACTTTTATTTTGCCCCTTTAGGGCGTAAGAAAAACGCGTGGGTCAAAGCCCCACCCTACAAAGACTGCCACCCATCAGGCAAGTATTGCCTTCAAAACAGTTGCTATCAAGTTACCATGAATTATTGTGGCAATCAATGCCTTTCCGGCAAAGCCATCGTCTGATACCGCGTAAAAAACGTTGCTGAAATAGGGGATAATGAGCCATTTTGCTACAATATGGGAAATATAGGAAATATAGGAAATTATTACAAACAACGAATCTTTGACAACATATTTAAATTCTGGTAGAATGAGGACGTGCTCGTAGATGAGGGTCTTTATGAAGCAGTTTCTGGAAACTAAAAATAATTATCTGATAGGGGTCGCGACAGACAATTGGCGTGAACGGATCGAATGCGGGTTGCCTCGAGACGTGGAAGACATTTATTGGTATGACAACGTCTATGAAGCGACGGCAGCGGCGGTTAATTTGAGCCAAAAAAACAAGCCGATTCTGCTGACGGTGATGATAGACTGCCTTTCGCGCGAGGAGATGGGTGTTTTCGCTACTTTGGCCGGAATGGACAAGGTACAGACGACGGCGGTTTCCGGGACAGGCAATCAGCTCAAAATGCGGCAGGCGGAAACGCTTGGGGCGGACAGAACAGTATTATTGAGCGAGCTGTCTCAGCCTGGTACTATAGAAAAACCATTCGTCGCCAAAGCCGAATCGCCGGTTACCGAAACCGAACCGTTGGACATCGATGGTCTGCCGAAGAAGATCGCACAGGAACACCCCTCTGAAATACAGAAGGGTGCCACCCTGCCGAAAAACATCTCGGAGCTGGCTCCCTTGAGGCAGGCCCCGCAGAGCAGCCCCAGACGGAAACCGCCCATAATAGAAAGAGAAGAAAACCAACCGCTGCTGACCCCGGAGGAATTCGACGCCCTTCTCGGTTGAGGAATTATACTTAATGGCTGACAAAGGCCTTGGACAATTTCAGGAAGCCCCGCAGTCGAATGCGAAAAATCGGATTCTGCTGCTCGGCGATGACGGTCGAATGGGACAAATGCTGCGGCGAGAACTCGGCGAAGGACAGTCGATTACCGAGGCAAATATTCTGGACGGTATCGTTCAGTTTGGGCTCCCGGCCGGCCGTACAGACCAGGGCGATTCCCAACCGAATCAGGGCTATGAACTAATACTGCTGAACGTGGAACGGCTGGGCAACAAAACAATACAGGCTGTCAGGGCGTTGAGACAGGTGGGGCTGCGGGCAAAATTGATCCTGTATGGAGAGGCGTTCGCGGAAGTATATGCCGGGCCGGCTTTGCGGGCGGGGGCAGACGATTTTATAGTGTGGCCTATACCACGGGCGGATCTGCAAACCTGCCTGAACGGTGTCGGCAAAAGTATCACGGACAAACATAACAACAGAATAACCAGGCCGGAAAAAGAGATAGGGCTAATAAAAACCGCACCGGCGGAAAGAATCAGGGAAGAATCAATCGAACCGGGAGTTTTGCATCGCTATCAGGCTCTGGCACAATTAGTACCAAAAGGGGTCTGTACCCTGATTGAGGAAGCGCAAAAAATACTGACAGAGGTGCTGCCGGTAGCGTGGGTCAGAATTCACAGCCCCGAAGTCAACGAAAAGGCAAATGAACAACATGAGCAGGAAGGTCAATCGGTACCGCTGATGGGGCCGAACGGCCAAACCGGCGAGATGATTGTAGGCCCACACCTGCCGGGAAAAAATGAGATTGACTTAAAAGAAACGGCCGGGTTTATCGGCACATTATTATGCCTGGCACAGCGGGATGAGACACTGAAACAACTGGCCATGACCGACGAGCTTACCGGTGCGTACAACCGGCGTTATCTGGAGAATTTCTTGCGTCAGATGATCAGACAGAGCCAACACGAACATACGGAATTGACGCTGTTGTTGTTTGATATAGACGAGTTTAAATATTACAACGACAATTATGGCCATGCCGCAGGCGACGAGGTATTACGGCAGGCGATACAGTTGATTCGGCGATGTTGCCGGGAACACGATGTGGTAACGCGGATAGGCGGGGACGAGTTTGCGGTATTGTTCTGGGATTCGGGCCATCAGCGGCAGATTTTCAACAAGGACAACGACGACAATAATCATCAGACAGGACAAAACTCAAGCCAATGGATGAATTCGGCCGTATCATCCAAAACTCATTCGGAAATGGTAATGTTTCTGAGTAACAGATTTCGTCGGTTGATGATGACCAACGAGTTTCCCGGCCTTGGTCCGGAGGCCCGCGGCGTACTAACAATCAGCGGCGGATTGGCTGGTTTCCCCTGGGACGGCCGAACGGTGGAGGAACTGCTGGCAGCGGCGGATGAGGCACTACTGCACGCCAAGAGAAGCGGAAAAAACCGCATCTACCTCGTCGGCCAAGAGCCGGAATCGCCCTCGACCAGTTGATATCGTATCAGAACGAGAGCAGGCAATGCCATATATACATATATCCCAGCGCCTCGTTATCTTCCCAAATCTTACGGACAAGTTCTTTATCGCCGGTAATCTCCGGTAGTTCCCTGAGTTTTTCTTCCCAGGGAATACACACACCCGGTTTTCTTTTGGTTTCTTTCATTTTGACCATCCGAATATCTCCCTGTTCATTTCTTCTGTCTTTCTTTCTCACCACTCACAACCCACGATCGTGCCGTAGGCAGATTCGCCGAGGCGAACTCACAACTTCTTAAATTAATACACTCCATATTCACGGCAGAAATCGGTCATCGCTTTTATATTTTCGATACTCCCATCGTTCTGCACGATGGCACTGGAGTCCATTATATAACCGCCGTCTTGCGCCACTTCGTCAATCACTTTTTTGCAATGGGTCCGTACCTCGTCCGGCGTACCGTAGCTCAACAGGTAATTGGGAATACCGCCGCTGACGGCGAATTTATGTTTGATTTTTTTATGCACCTCGAATATGTCGTCCTGATCGCAATGATAAATAATGCTTTTTTCAGGCAGTTCGAGGAACGAATCGAGATGAGGCGCCCATTTGCCTTCGGCATAAAATAAGGTCTGATGGCCTCGTGCCCAAATTTCTTCGATAATCGGTTTAAGTGTCGGCCAATAGAATTTATTGAAATGCTCGTGCGTAATAAACGGCACACACCCTCGGTGCATCCAGATTGTGATAGGCACATTCTTGTCCGGGTCCGCCCCCGAAAGTGCCACGTTCAGCAGATGAGGCATAAGAGACTCGCACGCCGCCAGTACCTTATCGGGTCGTTCTCAAAGGTCCATTACGAGACCGACATAGCCACGCATTTTGTCGGCGATAATATCTA
>DAOVXR010000081.1 GCA_030636065.1 Sedimentisphaerales bacterium
CGAAATCCACGCACACCCGATCCGCAGCCTTATGATTTAACACCGCCTGAAAACGCTCACGTGAGTTCATGCTTATCCTGCCTCTCCTGATTCATCGTCATTTTGTATCAATTCAGCCCGCCGAATCGGCGGTTGCGACCCGCGAAATCCCTGATCGCCTCATACAGTGTTTCTTTACTGAAATCGGGCCATAGAACATCTGTTACATACAGCTCGGCATACGATATTTGCCACAGTAAAAAATTGCTTATTCGCATCTCACCGGCCGTGCGTACCAAGAGGTCCGGGTCGGGCAGGCCTGCCGTGTCGAGATACGAACTGACAGTTGCGTCATCGACGTCCTCGGCCTTTAATTTGTCATCCCGGGCGTCACCGACCATCCGCGAAATCGCCCCGATCAACTCCTGTCGCCCCGAATAATTGAGTGCCAGACTTAGTGTCATTCCCGTATTGTCCCGGCTGAGACGCATTGTCTCGTGTAGTTCACGGAGAACATTATCCGGCAGTTCTTTTTCCTTACCGAGGTGCCTTACCTTGATATTGTTATTCATAATGGTCGGGCGTTCCTGTATCAGGTATTCTTCATACAGGGCCATCAGGCCTTTAACTTCTTTCGGCGGACGTTTCCAGTTTTCCGTGCTGAACGAGTACAGCGTAAGACATTCGACTCCCAGCCGGGCCGTTTCGGTAATAACGTGGCGTACCCCCTTGCTGCCGTTGCGATGTCCTTCCAGTCTGGGCAAGCCACGTTGCTCTGCCCATCGGCCGTTGCCGTCCATTATTATCGCGATGTGTCGCGGCATGCGATTCAGGGGAATACCCAAAACAGGATGCATTTCAGACCCATCGGGTTTTGATCGAGAATTTGTTGTCATAGCTCTCTGCTCTTAATTTTCCGCCGTGTGGCACCTTTCTGTATTTCAGAGAGGTGCTTCTGTACAATCATTTTAACTAACCACTACCCTTTATCATCTGCTCACCAATTGTTCCCTGCCCGGGCCGACGCCAACCATCCGGATTGGAACTCCCAGAATTTCTTCTAATCGCTGAACATATTGTTTTGCCGCCGTGGGCAAATCGTCGAATGAGCAGGCTGCCCGGAGATTCTGATCGAACCCTGTCAGAGTTTCATATTCACATTCTACCTGGCTCAGTACCGACTCTTCTGCCGGGAAAAAGCCCAGTTTTTTGCCTTTATAGTGGTACGCCGTACACACTTTCAATTCTTTCAGGCCGCTGAGCGTATCCAGATGCTGCATAACGATTTCGTCGATACCTCCTATTCGGATCGAATACTCCACCGCTACCGCGTCGAACCACCCACATCGTCTTGGCCTGCCGGTTGTCGTACCGTATTCGTGTCCTTTATCTCGAATATAATCACCGATCTCGTTATCCTGCTCACTGGGAAAGGGGCCGGCTCCTACTCGTGTGCTGTAAGCCTTGCAAACTCCTAAATATTTATCGACCACCCGGCCCGGCAGTCCCGTAGCCGCCGGCAGCCCCACGGCGCTTGCGTTACTGCTGGTAACATACGGAAAAGTTCCGTGATCCAGGTCCAGCAGTGTACCCTGGGCGCCTTCGAACAGCAGGTTTTTATTTTGCCCCCACGCTTTGTGCAGTAGTTCGGTGGTATCGACGATGATCGGCCCCAACTGTTCCGCCCAGTATTGGCACTTTTCCAGAATCGGTTCGTATTCCAGCGGCTCATTATCGCCGTAAAGTGCAGCGAACAGTGTGTTTTTATATTCTACTATTCTCTTTAATTTTTCTTTCAGATTGTCCATATTCTGCAGGTCTGCTACTCGTAATGCTGTCGTCCGCATTACCTTATCGCTGTAGCATGGGCCTATCCCTCGTATTGTCGTGCCGATTTTGGCCTTACCAAGTGAGTCTTCACTGAGTTGGTCCTGTTTTTTGTGATAGTCCAGCACGAGGTGTGCCCGGCCTGATATTCGCAGCTTGTCTTTTGCCTCGATTCCCCGTTTTTTCAGTCCCGCTATCTCGCCAAGCAGTACTTCGGCGTCTAATGCCACTCCGTTCGTAATCACGCACAGCACATTTTTGTGAAGAATACCGCTTGGCATCAGATGTAACTTGAACGATTCTTCGTTACTGTTTCGCACTACGGTATGGCCGGCGTTTGCCCCGCCGCTGTAGCGAATCACCAAATCGGCCTTCTCGCTCAGTCGATCCACGATCTTGCCTTTGCCCTCGTCTCCCCACTGTAATCCAACAATACATATATTCATTTGTAACCTTATATTTATCAAGTGTGTCCATCGGGTACAATTCTTCAGCCCCATGCTGTACGTCGTCGGTACGGTCGTTGGATGGTATCACAACCGCTCGGCAGGGTCAAAACATAATTTGTTCACCCAACAGCCCCGAAATCAGAGGCCCACACAGCGAAAAATATCAACCCGGGTTGTATAAACGCGGGTTTTTAGCCGTTTTTTAGACTTTTTGACGGTATTGTCGAGTATAGAGCATTATCTGCAAAACAGTTGTGTAACGGCATATCGGGAAATTTAACCGGGATTGGTGTGTCCTTGACAAGTCTGGTAGGATGGTGTTACCCTGACTTATTGTGCCGCACAGAAATAATTTGCCAATCACCTCCACTCTCATATAATATGCCTTGGTATGCGATCTCTATATTATCTTGTCAAAAGGTGATTATGGCTGAGATGCCCAAAAACCCAAAGATTTACCATATTACACATATTGATAATCTTGACAGCATTTTACGCGATGAAGTGTTGTGGTCGGATGCAAAACGATCGGAGCTTGGCCTGGAATGTGAAATAGTAGGTATGTCTGAAATCAAGAGGAGAAGACTGGAAGAACTTGAGGTCAAGTGTCATAGTGGCACTATGGTAGGCGAATATGCTCCATTCTATTTTTGTCCTCGCTCTATAATGCTTTATATTTTGTACATGGGAAATCATTTCTATTTTTGTCCTCGCTCTATAATGCTTTATATTTTGTACATGGGAAATCATTCGGGTATTGATTATCGTGAAGGCCAAGAACCAATTATTCATTTGCAGGCTGATTTGAAAGTTGCTGTCGAATGGGCAAATGATAATAGTATTCGCTGGGCTTTTTCAGATATAAATGCAGGTTCGTTTCCAGCTCAGTTTTACAATAATCTTGCCCTGCTTAATAAAGTAGTAAAATGGCCAGCTATAGAGGCTGTCTCTTGGCGTGAAGCAGCTATCCGAGAATATAAGCAGGCAGAATTTCTGATTTATGAATCTTTCCCCTGGGAACTTGTGGAAAAAATCGGCGTTTGTAATCGTCGTATTGAAAACCAGGTGACTGAAAAACTTGGAAATAGAGTTTCGCCTGCAGTGAGTATTGAAAGAGATTGGTACTATTAAATAGTCATTAGGCTAAGAGGTGATTATGTTGGAATTAACCAGAGGAGACATACTCAAGGCCGATGCCGAAGCCTTGGTCAACACCGTTAATTGTGTTGGTGTGATGGGTAGAGGAATTGCTTTGCAATTCCGCAAGGCTTTTCCTGAAAACTTCAAAGCATACAAATCAGCTTGCGATAAGAAAAAACTTCGTCCGGGAACGATGCTTGTTTATGATCTGAATCGTTTTCAAAATCCAAGGTATATAGTCAACTTTCCAACTAAAAGACACTGGAAAGGCAAAAGTAAGATCGAAGACATAGAATCCGGATTAGAAGCTCTTGTGAAAGAGGTAACTAAGTGTAATATTCGATCCATTGCAATTCCTCCGTTAGGGTGTGGTCTGGGCGGTTTAAGTTGGAATCAAGTCAAACCAATGATTCAAAAAGTCTTTGACGCCTTGCCGGATGTGCATGTGTTTTTATATGAGCCTGCCGGAGCTCCTGTAGCCGAAGAGATGGTTAAAGAAAAGAAAGTGCCCAATATGACTGTAGGGCGAGCGGCATTACTGGGCTTAATGAATCGTTATTTAAAAGCAGTGATGGACCCATTTGTGAGTTTGCTTGAAATACACAAACTTATGTATTTTATGCAGGAAGCGGGGGAAAATCTTAGATTGAATTACACCAAGGCAGTTTATGGCCCGTATGCTAAAAATTTACGACATGTTCTTAACCTTATTGAAGGGCATTTCATCAGTGGTTTCGCGGATGCGGAAGATAGGCCGGATGCGCAAATAGAATTAATTCCGGAGGCCGCTAATAAAGCCGATCGTTATTTGGGAAATCATTGCACAACTCGTGAACGATTCGATCGGGTTGTGGACTTAATTAGTGGTTTTGAAACCCCATTCGGAATGGAGTTATTGTCAACAGTTCATTGGGTAGCCACCAGGGAGGATGCCAAAACAGCAGAGGATGTGATTGAGAAAACTTATGCGTGGAACGAGCGGAAACGAATGTTTCAAGAAGAGCACATTCGCATTGCCTGGAAAATACTCGAGAAGAAGGAATGGCTGCGGTAGTACGTTTTTTCGCAACCGTAAGGAAGCCAAAATGATGAAGACACGAAGAGATTTTTTGAAGGCGGCAGGTATTTCAGCGGTGGGGCTGGCCTGTTATGGTTCGAACGCTATATCAAAAAGCAACAACAAGCCCAATATTATTTATATCATGCTCGATGAGCTTGGATATTTTGAACTTTCGTGTATGGGGCATGTCCTTGATCCCTCAAAAGGGTTTAAGGGACATAAGAAAGATTAAGCCAATCTGCATTGTCGAAGATAATATAAGAGTACCTCTGGGCCTTCGGCGGAGCGGAAAGGTGGCATCTATCGCGAGCGATCTCAAATGGCGGGCATGGCCCGCCCATACTCAAAGACCACGTGAACGGTTACAGGGAATTTAAACTTATTGATTAGAATCAGAGACATAACATTACCATTCGATCATAAAGAAGAAGCCCTGGCCGGTAGTATTCCGGCACGTCTCGGTATTCCTGATAGCCGAATCCTCACCTTTACCATAGTCCACAAGTCCATAGACGCAAGGCGTAAAAATCGTATTGTGGCTGTTTATACGATAGACGTGGAAATAGAAAACGAGTCTGAACTGCTTTCCGAATTTTCGAAGGACATTCGGATTTCCGCTGCGCCCTGTATGAATTATCAGCTACCAACGGTTGGCAATATACACGGTCCGAGTCCTGTTATTGTTGGAAGTGGCCCCTGTGGCCTCTTTGTTGCCTTGATCCTTGCTCAACTGGGCTTTAAGCCTGTACTGATAGAAAGAGGAAAGGAAGTCAGTTCGAGAATAAAGGACGTCCGGAACTTTTGGCATAAGGGACAGCTTGACCCGGAATCTAATGTGCAGTTCGGTGAAGGCGGAGCAGGTACTTTTTCCGACGGGAAACTTACCACCCGGATAAAGGATAAATATAACCGTTCAGGAAAAGTTCTTGAAGAATTCGTAAGGGCCGGAGCACCGGAAGAAATACTCTATCAGGCCAGGCCTCATATCGGCACAGACAATCTCGTTAAGATTGTAAAGAATCTTCGCAATACGATTATCTCGTCAGGTGGACAGGTTCGTTTTGAGACAAAACTGACAGGTATTAAAATAAAAGACGGCAGAGTTGTCGGCGCAATTGTTGACGACTCTGAAACTATCGAGACAGGTACCATAGTGCTTGCTCTGGGACACAGCGCGAGAGACACATTCGAGATGCTGTATCGACTGGACGTCCCTATGGAGGCAAAGCCGTTTTCAATAGGTGTTCGTATCGAGCATCCCCAGAGTTTGATAGACAAGACTCAGTACGGCAGATTCGCATCGCATCGACTTCTTGGCCCGGCTGAATATAAGCTGGTGTGTCACTGCGGGAATGGTCGCTCGGCATATACTTTTTGTATGTGTCCCGGCGGAGAGGTGATCGCTTCTTCATCCGAATCAGGCGGCATAGTAACAAACGGTATGAGCTGTTATTCTCGAAATCATTCTAACGCAAACAGCGCCTTGTTAGTAGGTGTTGCCCCACGGGATTTCGGAGGCACAAGCCCATTGGCAGGCATTGAGTTCCAACGAAAATGGGAGCGAAAAGCCTTCGAGACCGGAGGCAATAACTACTTTGCGCCTGTCCAGCTTGTCGGTGATTTCTGCTCCGGCCGGTCTTCGAGTTCACTGGGAGAGGTTTGCCCGTCATATACTCCGGGAATCACACCGTGCAACCTTGCGGAATGCCTGCCTGAATTTGTCGTTGAAACCCTCCGTCTGGCGATCCCACAGATGGACAAAAAACTCACAGGCTTCGCGAAAAACGATGCGGTTATGACCGCGGTAGAATCGAGAAGTTCTTCACCGATAAGGATTGTCAGGGATGAGACTTTGCAGAGCACCGCTGTTAAAGGGCTATACCCTGCCGGTGAAGGCGCAGGCTACGCCGGTGGAATAATCTCTACAGCCGTCGATGGAATCAAAATAGCTGAAGCCATAAGTAGCAAAACATATTTCACTTGATAGCTATTGCTGTTTTGGTTAAAAAAGGTAGTGCTTTGTTTGTGTATTTTTTCTGAGATTGTTCATAGTGAAAGGAAATGATTATGAAATTAAACCGAAAGCTCAAAATGGGTATGATTGGCGGTGGTCCAGGCGCCTTTATCGGCGAAGTGCACCGAAAAGCGTCCAGCCTGGACTATGGCATCGAGTTGGTCGCGGGGGCGTTTGACATTAATCCGCGAAAGTCAAAGCAGATGGGGCGTGAGCTAAATCTCAACTCAAAAAGGACTTATCGCAATTATGAGGAGATGATCGAGCAGGAACTCAAGCTGCCTGATGGTGAGCGGATCGACTTTGTCTCGGTTACGACCCCGAATAACTGGCATTTTCCAATTGCCCGTGATTTTCTCAACGCCGGCTTCCACGTTATGTGCGAAAAGCCTATGACCCTTAATGTCAGGGAAGCCAGGGAATTGCAGAAGGTAGTCAGGAAAACCCGCAGGGTTTTCGGTCTTATGCACAATTATACAGGCTACCCGATGGTCAAATTGGCTCGCCAGATGGTGCATGAGGGTGATATTGGCAAGGTACGCAAGATAGTTGTACAGTATCCGCAGGGTTGGCTGGCACAGCCTATCGAGCGAACCGGACAGATGCAGGCTGCATGGCGTACCGATCCCAAGCAGAGTGGCGGCGCCGGAAGCATGGGGGACATTGGCACTCATGCGGAGAACATGGCGGAATATATTACCGGGCTGAAAATCAGCCATGTTTGCGCAGACCTGACGACGTTCGTTAAGGGGCGGCGGCTGGATGACGACGGCAACTGCCTGCTTCGTTATAGTAACGGCGCTCATGGTGTATTATATGTCAGCCAGATTTCTATCGGCGAAGAAAATAATTTTGCTATATGGATTTACGGTGAAGAGGGTGGGGTGGAATGGCATCAGGAAAATCCTAATTATCTACATATTAAGGATGCCAACGGCGCCGAGC
>DAOVXR010000157.1 GCA_030636065.1 Sedimentisphaerales bacterium
TTCGATCTTTTTTGTCATTACTTTGATGCAACCGCCAAAAGTCTGAAAAACGCCGCAAAACCAACGCCAACGCTCCAAAATCGAGTGGGCAAAATACTTTTGACGCTGGCGTCTACTTTGCCTTATGCCTTAGTGCAATTTCCATCCAGCAAACCTTCTAATGTTACTTTTGTGAAAAACTCATCTATATCCTGTTGCAACTGACACAACACTTTGCTGACCGGGCAGTTCGCCTGTCGCGGGCAATTATCATTTTCATCCGTACACCGGTTCACAACTACATTACCCTGCATTGCCCGGATCACATCCAGCATTGTTATCTTCTCCGGCTCCCGGCAGAGTCGATACCCGCCGGCAGACCCCATCGCGCTTTCCACCAGACCGGCCCCCTGTAGCTTCTGCAATATCTTGCACGCGAACTGGTACGACACATCTTCCTGCCGAGCCAACATCCGTACCGATACTGCATTTTGCCCGTAGTTGCCTGCCAGATTCCCCATCATCCGCAACGCGTAATCCGTATTTTTGCGAAGAACATTCATACAAATCCTATTCCAATGACTATGCAGTTTCAAGTAATAAGTGCAACATTACCAGATATCACAATAGTTGATTTTTAGGCGGAACCGAGAGAAAAATCGTTTGGGCGGCTGGATAAATTTGGGTGCGGGGGGGGAAATTTTCCAGCCGGGGTCCCGAACTATTTTTCTCGTCGTCAACCTATTGCTATATAATCAATTAGCATTTGTTGCACTTAGTTAGTTGAATCCGCCCTATCAAAAAACAATAATTATCTCATATAGGATAATAATAGTCCTATATATGCCTTTTGTCAAACGAAAAAAAAGATTTTTTTCAATTTTTTGCCCATCGCTTCCCTCTGACACATAAGTATATTATATACAAATACTTATATACACATTTATTCTCGACAAAAGGCTCGGCATCATTGGCAAAAACCATCTACCCCGTTCACCCGTAACACAATGCCCCCTTTTCCCGCTTAACAGTTGCGACATCGACGGTATAATAAACTTCGGAAACTGATACTACGAGGTGAACCGATGACTTTTTTGGGCAGTTCGTTTTTAAAAAATATTGTATTAATGATATGAATAGAATGTAGAATGTAGAACGTAATAGAATTATGAGCCGAGCAGGTTTTTTAGGGTTGCGAGTATTTGTTCGGAAGAGGTGGCGTTGGCGGCGGTGTTGAGCAAAGCGAATTGACGGGGCGTGAAGATAAGCGGGGCAAGTGGGTCGAAGCCGATAAAGCCAAGGTGCTCGGCGATAGCGGTACGGAGCAGGTCGAGGTTGTTACCGGTCAGGGCTGAGATATTAAGATGATTCTTGATATTTTCGGGATGGTGGGGCAGGTCGCATTTGTTGACAACGATGAGCAGCTCAACTGAGGTTGGTAAAAAAAGTTTCTGATCTGCGATTCGCTCATTCTCACAGCCGTCGGCTTCGATAATCAGAATAATAAGGTCGGCGTAGGCGATTTTTTTGTCGGCGACGAAAAGGGATTGTTCCTCCAGAGAATCGGTACCGTCCCGGCGGCCGGCAGTGTCGATAAGGTTGATCGGTATGCCGTTTATGTCGGTGAGCTGCGATGTCCAGTCGCGAGTGGCGCCGGGGATGTCAGATGTGAGGCTCTGAGCTTTACCGGTGAGTGTGTTGGCGAGTGTGCTTTTGCCGGTGTTGACCGGCCCGGTCAGAACAACGGTGGGCGGGTTGAACAGTCTGTGAGCAAGGTCGTAAGTAGGCAGTAGTTTTTGGATTTCTTTTTTGACCGGGGACAACGTAAGCGGTTCTTTCCGAAGTGCTGCGATTGTTTTTTCAGCCCAGGCGTACAGGCCGGTCGGATGCTGAGCGGTCAGGGCCAAAACGGCCATTCGAGTCAAAACGCGGGGCAGGGTCAAGGCAACTTCGTCTGCGATGGAAGCCGCGTCGGCAAGTTCGTCCCATGAGACGATTTCGACATCGTGCTTTTGTAACAGCATTAAAAGCCGCTGAACAATCCGCGGACCTCCGTGACAATTAATGTCGATGGTCTGCGCATCGCTGTTACGTGCGATGACTACCTGATCGATAATTTCTTCATCATCTGTTGCGTAAGTGTGGTCAATCAGGGAGCCAAAAATAAGCTGTCCGGAGAGCAGTTGGTCATCTGAGCCGGCTGACGGTGAGCGGGGCCGAAAGATTCTTTTGGTTACAGACTGAGCATCCGGGCCGACAAGACGGATCACCGCAAGGGCGGCAGGTGCGGAAGGTGTGATCAGGGCAGCGCGGCAGGTCATAGCGGTTCCGACGCCTTCAGCGAGTCGCGATAACGGCGGTAAGCCAGATAAAGGCCGTCTAAGCAAAGGTCGGGTACGTGAGAATCAATAAAGTCGCAATGTTGCAGAATCAGCCTGCTGAATCCGCCGGTAGCGACAATCTGGGGCCATTGGCCCAATTGGTCGGCATAGCGTTCGACAATTTCACGAAGGGCGCCAATCGCGCCGAAATAAATACCGTTCTGAATGGCAGTTTCAGTATTGATGCCAAAAGTGTCAGTAGGCAATTTCGGCGATACATAAGGCAAAGCAGCCGTGTATTCGCTGAGAGACCGGGCGGATAAGTTCATCCCGGGCAAAATAACCCCACCAAGAAATATACCGTTGTCGTTCACGCAGTCGATGGTGGTGGCTGTGCCGAAGTCGGCCACAACAACAGCGGACTCGACGACCTGATAGGCGGCAAAGGCGGTCAGAAGCCGATCACTGCCGATAGCATCAGAATTTTCGACGGCCACCTTCATCTCAAGTGGGAATTCACGGCCAATGAGCAGGATATTCTGATCGAGAGCATCGCCGACGGCCTGCTCAATAAGCTCCAGGACGGTTGAATTAACAGAGCAGACAACAACCGGTACAGTTTTGGCGTTAAGAGGTTGAGGACCGCAGATTTCCCGAAACGCACTTAAAATGTCGGAGAGTTTTCGAGCGTCAGCCTTCTCGGTGGGGATAGTTTCAGTACGGTCGAGCTTCTCCCCAGTGAAGACCGCCATCGAAATCGTACTGTTACCTATGTCAATTGCAATCGCATCCATAATTGTAAGTATATCGTGATTTGTTTTTTTTGACAGGTTTTAATCGTTATCAGTCTTTTTCGTGATTTTGTAATTCCCGCCAGAGTAGTTCCGTTAGTTCCCGCAGGCCGGCACCGGTAACAGCAGATATGGCCAGGACTTGACGGCCAAGTTGCTGGTTGAAAAGCTGGAATTTGTCGCCGTCAGAGTCGAGGTCCAGTTTGGAAGCGACGATAATTTCCGGTTTGCGAGCCAATTCCGGGCTATGTTGGGTCAGTTCGTCTCGTATGGCATGATAATTTTCGACAGGGTCGGAACCGTCAATGGCGGCAATATCGACAAGGTGCACAATAATACGCGTACGCTCGATATGACGCAAAAATTCATGGCCAAGGCCCTGGCCCTGATGTGAGCCTTCGATAAGCCCGGGGATGTCAGCGATGACAAGGCGACGGTAATCAGTCAGTTCCACAATGCCAAGATTGGGCTGTAAAGTAGTGAACGGATAAGGAGCGATCTTCGGCCGAGCCGCAGAAATACGAGAAAGCAGCGTACTCTTGCCTGCGTTGGGCAAACCAACCAAACCAACGTCCGCAATAAGTTTAAGCTCCAGCTTGAGCCTGCGGGCCTGAGCGGGCTTGCCGTCCTCGGCAGTACGGGGAGTCTGGTTCGTAGCCGTGGCGAAACGATTGTTCCCCCTGCCCCCGCGACCGCCATAAGCGACACAAACCGTCAGGTCGGGGCCGTTCAGGTCTTTGAGAGCAATGTCTTTGTCCATGTCGTAAATGATAGTACCGGGTGGCACGGCGATAATCAGATCGTCCCCCTTTTTACCGAACATGCTTCTACTCATTCCGTCGCCGCCGCGTTGGGCGTTCCAGTGATGCCGGCCGGCAAAGTCCAGAAGCGTATTGATTGATTCGTCGGAATGGATATAGACACTGCCGCCGTCGCCGCCGTCGCCGCCGTCCGGGCCGCCTTTCGGGACGTGCTTTTCACGGCGGAAACTGACACAGCCATTCCCGCCATCACCCGCCCGGACAAAAATTTCCGCTTCGTCGATAAACATATTTTCCGCGACATAAAAAAAGAGCGGTGTTTGACGCCGCTCTTATAAGTTTTAAAATGTGCCGAGAGAGTCGGTTCACTAAGGTTGCGTTTGAACGTTGATTCGCTTACCCTTAAATACGATTGTGCCTTCGGTCAGGGCGAAAAGGGTATAATCCCTGCCCATACCGACATTTACGCCTGGGTGGAAACGAGTGCCGCACTGCCGCATAATGATTGTGCCTGCCGTGACCTTCTGTCCGCCATAAGCCTTCAGTCCGCGATATTGGGGTTTACTGTCTCGCCCGTTGCGTGATGAGCCTTGTCCTTTTTTATGAGCCATTATTTACCTCACCTTATTTATGTTTCTTATTTATGTCTCGATTTTTCAGCTTTTTCAGTTCACCGCATTATCCATTCGCGGCCCCGGTATAACATAACCCGCTGATCCAGGTTAAAACGATCGCCAGGAACTTGGTATTGTAACATCAGAGTTTTTCGAAGCAAGACTTTTTTTTGCGACTGATTATCGCTGTCGGATTGCCCCGGATAGGCCACAGTAACGGTTTCGTTGCTCAGGCCGGAAACAAATACCTTCACACTATTGGAGTTTGGGTCGAAATCCTCGAAGATAGCCACGGAATCACGGGCATTGTCCCGCCCCAGAAGAATCCTGCCCGAAACCATGCTCTCCGGTTCGAGCAGCGGGATAGTCTTCGCGTATAACTCGCGAATAGCCTCGAAAACCGGCCGTCGTGCCTTTGCGCCGGCATAGTAGAGCTTGAATGTGTCAGTTAAA
>DAOVXR010000297.1 GCA_030636065.1 Sedimentisphaerales bacterium
ATGCGTGGGGCAATTAGTCCACCCCTATATAGGGTGAACTGTCGTATTTGCGCGCATTTTATGGTTATTATCGCGAGTGTAAAAATCGTAAGTAGCGGAGCTATATAGAGATAAAAAAATAAATAATTATTGCTCCGTTACTCAGGGCGTTGCCCCTGGTGCGCGACAAGACCATTTTGCCCTTTCAGGTCTAAATAAGAAGAGTCCCCTGATTTTACATCAGGGGCTAATAAACCGCGTGGGTCAAAGCCCCACCCTACAAGACTCTTATACTCTTATACTCTTATACCCTTATACCCTTTTACTTTACTGCCTCTACCCCGCCGATAATATCGAGCATCGCACTGGTAATATTTGTCTGACGAACACGATTAAACTGTTGCGAAAGCCCTCTGATCATCTGCTCGGCATTGTCGGTAGCGGCTTTCATAGCCCTCATCCGTGCTATTTGTTCACTGACGGCCGCGTCGTTGAAACACTGAAACAACTGAGTCTGAATAGCAATCGGGAGCAACTCATTCAATATTTCTTCGGCGTTGGGAGTGAACAGATAATCTTCGCTGGTAATCCGATGGGCTTTTCGTTCGCGTCGGTGCTCAACTGACGTAAAGGGCAGGATTTCCTTTACCTGCGGATAAAATCCTGCTGCCGATTCGAAAAATGTATATACGACATTCAGTGAGTCGATCTCTTTTTTTGCGTATAAGTCGATAAATTCATCGGTCAGTTCTTTCATATCGGCAAAGGACGTTTTTTCGTCGAATCGACGATAGCCGACAGCGATCTTATTACCGCGAAACTTCAGCAGGCCGATGCCTTTTCTGCCGGACACACGCAATTCGACGATTCGTTTTCTTTTTTCAAGTCGTTTGATCAGCTCACCTGCCAGGCGTATTATATTACCGTTATATCCGCCGCACAGGCCGCGGTTACTGGTCAGCACCAATACGACATCTCGACGAGATTTCCGATTCCGCTGCAACAGAGGATGGCCGGCCTTGATACCACTGCCCGCCAGAGCCGCGACCAACCCCGTAATGCTTTCAGTATAGGGTTTGCCTGCCAGCGCCTTGTCCATAGATTTCCTGAACCGTGCCGTGGAAATCATTTCCATAGTACGGGTAATTTTACGGATATTGGCAACTGATTTACGGCGATTGATTATCTTTCGTGCGCTGGCCATTATTTCCCTTGTGTCAATTTACCCCACCCTACAAAAACTGCCGCCCGTTGTCGCTGTGGAACCCGGGCTAATACCATCGCCTGATGAGTACATCAGACGCTGCCACCCGTCAATACAACTAACCCCAAATGGCGGGCATGGCCCGGGCTACAAAAATCAGAACCCATGCTTAATCTTGCTTATGCTTCGCATAAGCTGCGCTAAAGCATGCCACCCATTTTGTTGCAGATGGCTGAACAGTTACCTTTATTCAATGTTTCTTTAATTCGACCTTCGATATTATTTCTCAAATGTTCTTTTGAATTTGCGGATAGCAACTGTAAGTCGGCTCTTGAACTCATCGCTCATTTCTCCCCGGCTGCGCAGCTCTGTCAACAGTTCGCTGTTATTCGCTTTGAGGTATTCGTGCATCTGTTTTTCGAACGCGGCTATATAATGCACATCGATATCGTCGAGCAAGCCACTGATACCGGCAAAGAGACTAACCACCTGATCGAACACATCCATCGGTTGATATTGCGGCTGTTTGAGGATTTCCACCATACGACGGCCGCGGTCCAACTGTGCCTGGGTGGCCTTGTCGAGGTCTGTGCCGAGTTGTGAAAACGCTTCCAGTTCACGGAACGAGGCCAGGTCTAACCGAAGCATCCCGGCTATGTCTTTCATTGCCTTGACCTGTGCCTTACCGCCTACTCGGCTGACACTGATCCCCACGTCTATTGCGGGCCGTACTCCGGCAAAAAACAAATCGGGCCGTAAATATATCTGCCCGTCGGTAATCGAGATAACATTAGTGGGGATATAAGCTGATACTTCCCCTTCGAGTGTCTCGATAATCGGCAGTGCGGTCAGCGAACCGCCGCCCATATCGTCGCTCAGTTTGACTGCCCGTTCCAGAAGTCGGCTGTGTAGGTAGAACACATCGCCTGGGTACGCCTCACGACCCGGCGGCCGGCGTAACAGCAACGACACCTGGCGATATGCCTGAGCCTGCTTGGTCAGATCGTCATATACACAAAGTGTATCGCGATTCTCTTCGTACATAAAATATTCGGCGAGGGTAACACCAGCGTAAGGTGCGATGTACTGCATCGGAGCCGGGTCGGCAGCAGACGCGTTCACCACAATCGTATAATCCATTGCGTCGTGTTCTCGTAATATTTCTACAACACGTGCCACGGTCGATTCTTTTTGGCCGATGGCGACATAGACACAAATAATGTCCTTGCCCTTCTGGTTGATGATGGCGTCAATTGCAAGAGCGGTTTTTCCGGTCTTGCGGTCGCCGATAATCAGTTCCCGTTGACCACGGCCGATGGGTATCATCGAATCGATGGCCTTGATCCCGGTTTGTAGTGGTTCGACAACTGGTTGCCGCTCGGCGATACCAGGCGCTATCATTTCAAGCGGTTTGCGCAGTTTAGTGGTAATTTCCGCTCCGCCGTCTAATGGCAGCCCCAGCGGGTTGACTACTCGGCCAAGCATTTCCCTGCCAACCGGTATTGAGAGCAACTCGCCCATGCCGCGAACATCGTCACCTTCTTTGATACCGAGGTAGTCGCCATAGACCACCGCCCCGATCGAATCTCCTTCGAGGTTGAAAACCTGGCCGTATTCTCCGTTCTCGAACTGCAGCAGTTCGCCGGCCATGGCGTTATTCAGACCGTATATTCGAGCGATTCCGTCACCGACCTCCAATACGCGTCCGACGTCGGAGACATCGAGTTCGCTTTGAAACTGGGCGATCTCCTGTTTGATGACACTGGTTATTTCTTCGACTTTGAACTTCATTTTCTGTCTCAGTC
>DAOVXR010000090.1 GCA_030636065.1 Sedimentisphaerales bacterium
AAGGGTGTAAGAGTATAAGAGATTTTTTTACTGCGTAATGCTTTACATTACTTCGTCGGTCGAAATGACAGTATAGGCAGGAGGCGGGATTTTGCGAAACGTCAAATTGACCATAAGCTATTATGGTGGCGGCTATCACGGCTGGCAGCGGCAGAAAAAAGGCATTACAACGGTGCAGGAAGTCCTGGAAAAGGCTGTTAAGCAGGGCCTGGGGCATAGCGTAAAAATTCGTGGTTCGGGCAGGACCGATACCGGTGTCCACGCGGCCGGGCAGGTAGCCAATTTTTTTACCGATAGCCCCATCCCAACAGAGAAAATGTACCGTATAATTACAAGGCATCTGCCTGCCGACATCCGTGTTATTAGATCCGAAGACGTCAGCGATGATTTCGATCCTATTATCTCGTCCCGCAGCAAACTCTATCGCTATACCGTGTTCAACAATTACGAGATTCCCATCGAGGCACGGCCGTTCTGCTACCAATATTATCACATGGCCGATGCGCCAACCATGCAAACCGCAGCGGCGATGCTGGTCGGCGAACATGACTTCGCCAGCTTTACCCCAACCGGCCAAAAACGGCAAAGCACGGTACGCACACTATATCGCTGTCAGGTATGGCGCAAATATCACTACATTTATTTCGACCTTGAAGGCAGCGGGTTTCTCTATCACATGGTACGCAATATCGTCGGGACGCTTCTCGATATCGGACGCGGCCACCTGTTGCCTGATTGCATACCCGATATACTCTCAGCGAAAAACCGCGACGCAGCGGGGCCGATGGCACCGGCTAATGGATTATGCTTACAGTGGGTAAAATATTAAGCAGCGAAAAAGAAAAAGTAACAAAGACGCTCTAAAACTGGATAATCACGATAAATAAATTAATACTTCTATAAGGAGTCAAAGAATGAAATGGATTATATGGATATTTATCTGGATGTTTCCCCTAGGACTTTATGGAAAATACAGAAACTCGATAACAGGTGTTTTTGCTAATGTCATGAAAGACATTTTTGGCATAAGCGATATATTTACAATAGCAAAGATATATGGGATATTTAATTCTATAATCATGCTGAGTTATATCGTACTTTTAATCGCGGGCTTTGTTTATATTAGCAAAAAAAAGATTAAAAAAAACATTGAATAGATTGACATATTTTCAAATCAATCTATTTCTTTTTGTAAACACTTGCTTCATATTTAAATTAGAAGATCGCATGGCGCAAAGCCCTGTCCCATAATATCAATTAGTGAAATATTAGAATTATAAAAAGCTATGATAATAAGAAATTTTAAACATTTTACTCCATTAATCAGGCTAAATGCGGGAATAATTGGATCAGAAATATTTAACAAAGAAGATATGTTCCCAAATCAAAGTTTGAAATATCGAAATTTTGACTCTTGTCAAGAATCTTTTAGGAAGAACTATGATTTATTATATAAAACCTTGTATTCGATATCAGAAAATTTGGACATAGAGTATGATAGCAAAAAGAGAGTAAAAGAATATAAACTTGTACATATCAATAGGAGTTTTGAATTATCATCTAATTTGCTAATGTTTTATGTGATTTTAAAGATATTACTTGATGATATTGCTTTCATGATTCCTTTTTATTTCAAAGAGATCATATCATATAATAGATGCGAAGATATGCGTAATTCCGTACGTCCATGGTCATATAAGAGTATGGAAAACCATTTCACTACAAAAAATATCGACACGGATTTCTGTCTTTTGCTACAAGAAAATTCTTCTTGGACAAAAGAAGTGTGCGACATAAGGAACTTTTTATTGCATGGATTTCATGGAATTAGCGTACACTATGATATGTGGACATTTTCAAGTTTTACCCTTTTTTATGAGTCTTATATGCTAAAAGAATTTATACCTAATATTGCAACATACGTAGCAAGAATATATTTCAAATTTGTAAAGTTTATAAAAAATCTTGAGAGTTATTTTAAGCAAAGATCCGAAAGAGAAATTCAATCATTTGAATATTTTTATGAGGGATACATTACAGCAAATGGAATAAATAAAATACATTTGTTTTATTGTGGACTCGGCAAATTGTTAGAGAATAAAATTTTAATTAAAATGCATCCGAACCGTAGAAAAAAGATAAAACAAATTATGCTACCTATTCTGGATAGGGAAAATATTGAATGTAAAAATTGTAATAGTAAAGAGTACAAAATAAATACTAAGGAAACGAGTGAAAATTACGTTTTGATTTCTGTGACATGTAAGTGTAATAAACCAATAGTAATACCATTAATTGTTGAAAAAAAGTTTTACCCTTACTTCATGGAAAGAAGCAAAATTGATCATAATTATGGACTATTGCAATATACATTAGATAAAAGAAAGATATAAGATAAACATATACACCACGAGAATGAAAATTGTTCATATAATAACTCGGATGATATTGGGTGGGGCGCAGGAGAATACTCTGCTGACGTGTGAGGGGTTACACAAACGGGGTCATGAGGTAACATTGATTACCGGGCCGGCGCTGGGGCCGGAAGGGCAGCTTATGGATCGGGCGCGGGGCGGCGGGTATCAGGTAATTGAGCTGAAACAAATGCGGCGGGCGATTAACCCTGTTCGTGACATAATCTGTTACCGTCAATTGAAAAAAATACTGGCACAATTCAAGCCTGATATTGTACATACGCACTCGGCGAAGGCGGGGATATTAGGCCGCTGGGCGGCGGCAGCGATACGCGATAAAGCGGCTGAGACCTGCTGTCGTCGGGTTGAAAAGCTGCGTCAGGCGCAATCGGCACGCGGAAAACGGCCGCGGATTGTACATACCATACACGGGTTGGCGTTTCATCCGTATCAGTCAGGTCTGTTGAACCGTTTTTATATATCCATTGAAAAAGCGGCGGCCCGGCGAACAGACGCTTTTATCTCGGTGGCTCAGGCGATGACCGATCAAACACTGGCAGCAGGAATCGGTCGGCAGGAACAGTTCACCAAAGTATTTTCCGGGTTAGAGACAAAATATTTTGTCGAGTGGCCCACAACCGAAAAAATTGCCTCGCTGCGCAAAAAATATGATATTCCCGCCGAGGCAGTGGTCATTACGAGTGTGGCGCGGCTGTTCGAATTGAAAGGGCATAAATACATCGTCGAATCGGCAAAGGAAATTGCCCGAAAACATAAAAACGTGATGTGGCTGTTTATCGGAGACGGGAAACTACGGCAGCCGTTAGAACAAGTAATTGCCGAGCATGGATTACAAGATCGATTTCGTTTTACAGGACTGATAGCGCCGGAACAGATAGGAGAACTACTGCACACCAGCGATATTCTTGTTCACTGCTCGTTACGCGAAGGGTTGGCGCGGGCAATTCCTCAAGCTCTGCTGTGCGGTAAGCCGGTAGTAAGTTTTGACGTGGACGGGGCGCGGGAGGTGGTGCTGAACGATCGAACAGGTTATCTGATAAAACCCAAAGATATTTCCGCTTTGAGCGCGGCCATAGAGAAATTAGTTGCCGATCCCGAATTACGCCGTCAACTTGGCGAAACGGGGCGCGAATTGTGCTCGCGGGAGTTCGACCATGAGACGATGGCAGATCGAATTGAGCTTGTTTATAAACAATAAAGAAAATCTGATAGAGAGCACCTCTCTGAAATACAGAAAGGTGGCAGCCAACTGCGGAAAGGTGGCGCCCAGCACGAGCAATCTCAAATGGCGGGCATAGCCCGCCCTACAGAAGAACCCCCGTGCAATGGCGGGCATAGCCCGCCCTACAGAAGAACCCCCGCTTAACAGCAGGGGCTGGTAAAAAGAATCCCCCGATTTTACATCGGGGGCTAATAAAGGAAAGGTGCGATTTCATCAGCACCCTACTTGATTGCTAAAATCGGAAAACCGGGCGGTGGGGCGGTTGAAAAAGGCCAAAAATTCGACGGTCCCTATTTTTTTAACGTCTTTGCAGACAAGGGGTTATGTGTCAATTAGCTTGTGTTGTGAATCGACACTATTGCTTTTGAGGGTGCGTTTTGAGTATAATGGTACTTTTGTTGAAAAAGGATAATAATAGATAGTAATGAAGAAGCTAATATTAATCAGAGCCGGTAGCTCAGCTTGGCAGGAAGAGGCTCCGGAGAAGTTCTGCTGCGGATCAAAACCTACCGATGACGAAGCACGTTTGCAGGGCAGGGTCCCGCTGCCACTATCTGAGACTGACAAAAAAGCACTGAAAGAAATCGCGGGGGTTCTGCAGCAAGAAGACGTGGAAGTAATTTACAACAGCGGTAACGAATCGGCGGGGCCTACGGCTGAATACCTGAGTAAGCTCCATTCAATAAAAACAAAAGAGGCCCCCAACCTGCGCGAGCTTGACTGCGGCTTGTGGCAGGGACTGAAAATTAAAGATATAAAAAAACGATACGGCCGAGCCTATCGTCAGTGGCACAGCGACCCGGCAAGTATATGCCCGCCACAAGGCGAAAGTATTGTTACCGCAGGCGAGCGGATATGCGAGGCACTGCAGAAAATCGCCAAAAAAAATAAAGACAAAACAGTTGTTATTATCGCCGCGCCCATCGCGGCTGCCCTTATCGAATGTATATTAAATCATGACAGTCTGGATAAGTTCTGGCATTTCGCCGAAAATCCGAAGCTGTTACAAACTTATAATCTGCGTAACGAAGAAACGTTCGAGCCGCCGGCAGCGCCCGATGAAGAAACACATTCCGAAGGGACGGGGATACATACTGCATGAATAACAACGGCAGCACATCCTGGGACGGCTACTCCCTGAAAAAGAAACGCGACGTACCGGAAGGTCTTTGGAAACGATGCCCCGGTTGTGAAGATATGATTTTTGCGCGTACCGTAGAAGAGAATCTCGGAGTCTGTCCCGAATGCCAGCATCATTTTCGTATCGGGGCCCATCAGCGGATCGAACAACTATGCGACCAGGACAGTTTCGAAGAACAGATGGCCAATTATTTTCCGGTAGATGCACTGAAATTTACCGATAGTCAGAGCTATAAACAGCGTTTGCTGAAAATGCAAAAAAAAACCGGCCTGGCAGACGCCATAGTAATGGGTAAAGGCTTCGTCAAAGGTCGTCCGCTTATTCTGGTGGCACTGGACCCGAATTTTATGATGGGGTCGATGGGGTCGGTAGTTGGCGAAAAAATCGCGACAGCAGCCGAACTGGCGACAGAACTGCAACTGCCACTGGTAATCGTAAGCTGTTCCGGCGGCGCCCGGATGCAGGAAGGGGCACTAAGTCTTGCTCAAATGGCCAAGACCAGCGCCGCAATCGCCCGACTGCACGAAGCAGGGGGACTCTTTATCTCCGTTCTGACAGACCCGACAAGCGGAGGCGTAACCGCCAGCTTTGCAATGTTAGGTGATGTGATTCTGGCTGAGCCGGGGGCACTAATCTGCTTCGCAGGGCCGCGGACAATATGGCATACAATTAAAGTGGAACTGCCGGCTGGGTTTCAAAGAGCGGAGTTTCTACTCGAACATGGCTTTGTCGATATGATTGTGTCTCGAAAAGAACTGCGCAGCCAAATCGCACGGACTATCGATTATTTGGGTGAACGAGTGTAAGAGTGGACGGGTAAAAGAGTGGACGAGTGGACGGGGAAACAAGTGAACGAGGGAAAGAGAAAACTTGACTCTTCACTCTTTTTCCTTATACTTTTACACTCTTGCGTCCATATACCAGTTATATGGTGGGAGTAGCTCAGCTGGTTAGAGCACCAGGTTGTGGTCCTGGGGGTCGCGGGTTCGAATCCCGTCTCTCACCCTTTTTCATACACATATTAAAAAAGCCCCCGCTTAACAGCGGGGGCCGGTCGAATACTTCACGGGTTAATTTATAAGTCCGGCTAATAGCCAAACGGTTTTGCGGGGGGCGGCAAAGGCGGCTGCTCAGTTGCCGGGTTTTGCGCGTTTTCAAGCCCCATACGCGGGTGAGAATTATCATATTCTTTTTTCATTCTGTCAGTTGTCAAATGCGTATATATCTGAGTCGTGCTCAGCGACTGATGGCCAAGCAATTCCTGAACGACACGGAGATCGGCGCCATTATTGAGCATGTGAGTAGCGAAACTATGACGCAGGGTATGAGGGCTGATTCTGGAGTCGAGTCCGGCCATGAGAAGGTATTTGTCGAGTTTGCGCCGAACAGATCGGGTACTGAGCCTTTGGCCGTGTTTGTTGATGAACAGGGCCTGCTGGTCGAAGGTTTCCTTGCGGCGGTCCGAGTCGCGGAAGGTAAGGTATCGCTGGATCGACTGGAGGGCCGAAGAACCGATGGGCGAAAGTCGCTCCTTTTTGCCTTTTCCACGTATATGAAGGACTTCGCCAAGAAAATCAACATCGCTTAAATTAAGTCCCACCAATTCGCTTACCCGTAGTCCACTGCTGTAAAGGGTCTCGATTATGGCACGGTCGCGGGCGCCAAGCATAGTATTAGTATCAGGGCAGTCGAGCAATTTGACTATCTGTTCCATCTCAAGGCAGCGTGGCAGGCGTTTTTCCTGCTTTGGCGTACGAATCGAAGTAACCGGACTGCTGCCGATACGGCCGCGGCGGACCAAAAACTTATAAAAACTACGGAGTGTGGCCAGCTTTCTCGCTGTGGTGGCTTTGGAATAATTTTGTTCGTTCAGAAAAGCGAGGTAACCCCGAATCACCGTAACGTCAGACTGGATCATCCTGGTATCGGTATCGACAGCCACAGCAGTGGCAATAATGCCGCCGGACTGACTGTCAGGCATCGGTGCTTCATCAGCGTTGGTTTTGCCAAAACCTGCTTCGGAAGAAGGCTCCTGCCGTGAAATATATCCACCAAACTGAATTAAGTCGGCACTATAACATTTAATGGTATGTACCGAAAAATGTCTCTCGTAATTTAGGTATTCCAGAAATTCTCGAACTATCGGATATTCTTGCATTGTCAAGCCTTCCCTCGGCGAATGTGAAAATCCCGGCCACACGGGACAATATTATTATGTCGTCATTCGTTGTTGTTGT
>DAOVXR010000288.1 GCA_030636065.1 Sedimentisphaerales bacterium
ATGCGTACTTTTTCCTACGATCATCCGCGGGTTGATTATTTTGCGAGCCTGAACCACCGACAGGTCGTTCTGACCCAGATGAACCCCATCGGCATCGGCTAACACCGCCAGGTCCGGCCGATCATTCATTATAAACAGAGCATTGGCCTTATGACAGAGCCGCGAAATCTCACAGGCCAGTTCCAATAACTCCTCATCGGTTTTATCTTTTTCCCGCAGTTGGACGCAATCAGCCCCACCGGCCAGCACCTGCTCGGCCACCTCTAATATCGGCAGCCGACACAAACTCTCGGTCAGCAGGACATATAACCGCACATCGGCAAATTGCGTACCACACCGGGCACGTAATAAAATGCGTTTTTCCAGATCGTAACTTCGATAGCGGAGTTTTTCGATTTGTTCGGCAATCTGTTCATTCTCAATTTTGCTGTATTCTTCCAGGCACCGCAACGCCTCGGTCAGACGCTTGGCCGCCGCCTGCACAACAGATAGCTCGTCTTCTCGCCGCTTCTCACCGGCCGTACTGATTTGGGCACCGACATCACCGACAATATCCCGCGAATCCAGCAGACTCTCGAACGGTATCTGCGTAATACACTGACACAGGTCATGCCGCAATTCCTTGGCCGATTTGCTCAGTTGCGAATCATTGAGTTGAAACCGCGCATAATCCTCCATCACCCGCAGCGCCTCACGCGCCCGATTAAAATTAGCATCCAGTAATCTCAAACGTGTTTTATCCATTTGTAAGATTATACCATCCTGACGCAATCGCTAAAAGTCCAAAAAACATCGTAAAAACAACCGCCATGCCTCGCAATCGTGGGGTCAAGCAGGTTATTTTACGAAACAAAGCCATTTATAACCGTTCACCTCGAAGACTCGGTGGCTGCCACCGGACGAGAGAATGACGAATCAAGAAACCAGAATTAAGAATCAATGACGAAATCCCAATGACGAATAATAAAAAGTCGCCATCGCCTGTCTCTTGGCGAGTACATCAGACGCTGCCACCCGTCGCCACACGGAGTGTGCCTCCCACTTTAGAAGTAAATGGCGGGCATGGCCCGCCCTACTTAAAATAAACGCGTGGGGCAATTAGTCCACCCCTATATAGGGTGAACTATCGTATTTGCGCGCATTTTATGGCTATTATCGCGAGTGTGAAAATCGTAAGTAGCGGAGCTATATAGAGATAAAAAAATAAAAAATTGTTACTCCGTTACCCAAGGCGTTGCCCTATGTGCGTTACAAGCCCGCCCTGCGTAATAATAAGACACGGCCAAGATGGCCGTGGCACGTCAGGAAAATACCGACTTTTTTGTTTTCTACTTGACAAACATATATGTTACCCGCTATCTTCCTTGGTTCGGCCAAAAAGGGGTCATTGTTTTATGTAATAGAAACCATAAAACCGATAATGGAAGTTAGGCCGGTCTGCTTTAAGCGTTTTAAGCGACCGGAAAGGCAAATAATGCCTGTAATTTTGGATAGATTTGGTTATTAAGGAGTGTAAGTATGGCAAACGGTGATATTTCAGTTGATGCGCTACTACCGCCGGCGATGGCAGTAAAAGCGGAGAATGTCGGGATAGCAAAGGCAAATATGGATACGCTAACCATGTTCACGCTGGCGCTTCTCGCAGGGGCGTTTATCGGGTTGGGGGCCGAGTTCTGTACCGTAATGGCTACGAATAACGGCCTGGGATTTGGTATGTCCAAACTGATGTGCGGCCTGGTGTTCTGCATCGGTCTGGTACTGGTCATCGTGGCCGGCGCCGAACTCTTCACAGGCAATAACCTTATCCTGATGGCTGTACTCAGCGGTAAAGTGCCTGTCAGCAAGATGTTACGCAACTGGGGAATTGTCTATGTCGGCAATTTTATCGGTTCGGTGGTAACGGCTTACCTTATCTACCTGAGCCAGCAGTATAAAATGGCCGGCGGCGATGTCGGCCTGAAAGCAATCGCTATAGCAGCAGGTAAATGTAACCCCGATTTGCCGTTTATCGCGTACTTTTTCAAGGCGGTCTATTGCAATGCAATGGTTTGTCTTGCCGTCTGGCTGTGCTTCTCAGCACGAACCAGTACCGATAAAATCCTCTGCATCATATTCCCGATCGCCGGCTTTGTCGCGTCAGGCTTCGAACATTGCGTTGCCAATATGTACTTCATCCCCGTAGGTCTTTTCATCAAAGGCGCCATAGGAGCCGAGGCGGTAAATCTGACCTGGGCCAATTTCATCAGCGTCAACCTCATACCAGTTACCCTCGGTAACATCGTAGGCGGAGCCGGTTTTGTGGCTGTATTTTACTGGGTCATCTACAGCCGTAAGAAAAAAGCGTAACCTACTGAAAATGCTTGAGTTATATCAGTATAGGGGTAAAGCTGCGAGGCTTTACCCCTTTTTTTGGTGAGTGAACGAGTGGACGGGTGGAAGAGTGGGACAGCATATGGGCTGAAGGCCATCCCTCGGCTAACCATGCTTTAGCTTGCTTGTGCTTCGCATAAGCTACGCGAAAGCATGCCACCCAAGTTGTGTTTTTTAGACTTTTGACGGTATCGTTGAGATTTATGTTGTTTTTTTATTGTTGTCAGGTTATGGTTGCGGTAGTCAAATTGTCGGCCGAACGCCGATAGTAACAATTTGGGATATATTGATATTACTTCTATACTGGTCGGTGCCGTTGTTCGGGCCGTTCGGGGAAGGGAAACAGTTATGTTCACAGCGGAAGACAAACAGAATGTTATCAAAGATTATGCCGTCCATGAGGCAGATACCGGTTCGCCGGAAGTGCAGATTGCCATTCTGACTCATCGTATTATAGATTTGACGGAACATCTGAAGACGCACAAAAAAGACCATGCCTCACGTCGCGGACTCCTGAAAATGGTGGGAAAACGTTCCAGCCTGCTAAAATATCTCATGCGTAACGAACGGGATCGCTATAATACGATTATTTCCCGGCTTGGCTTACGCAAATAGCGGATAGTCAAGATAATCCCGCGCAGTTCTATGCCGGGGGTTGTACGGGAACACCTCTGGGAAATACAGAAAGGTGGCACCCAATCGGAAGAATTTCC
>DAOVXR010000006.1 GCA_030636065.1 Sedimentisphaerales bacterium
CAGACAACCAAATTGCCCCGACCCTCCGGCCGAAACGGCCCCAATTTGGCTGTCTGCCCAAACGATTTTTCTCTCGATTTTTACGCAATTTCAATCATTTTGACATTTGTTGTTGTTGCACTTCAGATTAAAATTCGGGTATTATAAAACTTTACTTTAAGGCAGATAAACCAAAAAGTTCAGAGATACCTTCGGTTTTACAATTGATGTATTCGCAACTAGATGAAAAACAAAATATTATTCCTGCATTTTATGATATTAGAAATAATAAATTGCATACTTATAAGAAAGATTATGAAGATTATATGCCTCTGATTGAAGGCGAAGGTTTGTCTTTTCAAAGGATATTTAATAGCGTTTAATCTACTGCTCAAATAGACACAAAGCCAATGATAAATGAAATGCAAACAACAAGTCTATATTCGCCGATCTTCGGGACTGGCTATTGCCGATGCTGATGAATGGTCAGGTTAGCGTAGAATGAATAAGGACATATAGAGCATGAACAGGAGACTTTATCATGAATAAAAATAATCCATTACTAAAGATTCGTTTTGATGGTGAAGCAATTGGAACAGGGAAAATTCCGGTTTCGCATCTGTTGCGTTTTCTTACCAATCTGAACAAAGCCCTTCAGCGGACGGGGCGTGTGCTGATGGGTGAATCTGAAAGCCTGCGTCGCGGGCCACAGCCGCGCAATATAAAAGAGGAAGTATCGCTCGATTTGGTATTATTAACACACGGCAGCCCGGCGGCGGTGTTGGGCTTTGAACGGAGGCAGACGGAGCCGTCCCTGCCGAACATGGACTTAGGCCTCGATATTCTGGAAAAGGTGGTTGCCGGATTATCCACCGTGCAGGGGCCGGGCGAGGCTTTGCCGGCGGGTTACGATGCGGGCGTGCTGATGGCATGGCGCGATGCTGGTGTACTTTTCAGTAAGGGGGTGGAGAAAATCGAATTCACTTTGAACCATCGCAAAACTCCACTTACCACAGCGTTCACGCCGAATGGATTTACCCGGATTCAGCAGCGTATCCAGGGGCCACAAATCAACATTCGCACCATCGAGGGGCGGCTGTTGATGGCAGACTTTAAGGAGCATGGCACACGCTGCCGGGTGCATCCATCAGCCGGGGAGCCGGTACTCTGCCTCTTCGACGAGGAGCAGAAAGACGAGGTGCTGGAAGACATTCTCCAATATGTTCGTATCGTGGGCGAGGCGAGGGATGACCCCATTTCCGGAAAAATCACCAGCATCAAGATTCACGACATCGAGCGGTTGGAAGACAGGGAAAACGAAGCCGCTGATCTTTTGCCGCAAGGGACGCCGATTTCGCGGGACTTTTGGGAATCGCCGACGTTGGACGAATTGGCGGAATCGCAGAGTGTAAAGCCGATGGCAGATGTGAAGGCTTTATTTGGCACATGGCCCGGCGAAGAAGATGATGGATTCGAGCAGGCAATTGATGAATTACGACATCCGAGCATGGCGGGAGGTGAAATGTCATGAGCGATGCCAAGATTATTCTCGATACGAACATTGTTTCCTATCTGATGAAGGGCGGCCCGTTGGCTAAAGCGTATGTTCCACATGTTCAAGGCAAACTGCTCGCAATATCCTTTATCACGGTGGGTGAGATGTACTTCGGCGCGGAAAACAGGAATTGGGGTAAAAAGAAGCGTAGCGAACTCGAAACAACACTGCGCAACTTTATCGTGATTCCCTATGACCATGAAATCGCTCGTTGCTATGGACGACTTGTTGCGGAGCGCAAACGCAAAGGGAAACCTATTGCACTTAATGACGCATGGATCGCCGCATGCGCTGCCCGACATGCCGTACCGCTACTAACCCACAATGCCAAGGACTTTGTAGGAATTACAGCTCTTGATGTCATTACGGAAAATCAGGTATAGAAAACCAACAACTCGCCGATCTTCGGGATTGGCTATTGCCGATGCTGATGAATGGTCAGGTTAGCGTGAAATAATGGACAGTATCCATGAAATCCATATCATTAAAGGGCGGAACGATTAGAGAAAGAGGGCGAATATGAAAGAAATACTCAGTAAGATTTCATCATACAATTTGTTCAATTATCTATTGCCCGGTGTCATCTTCGCGATTATAGCCAGTAAGACTGCTCGCTACTCATTTATTCAGCAAGACATCGTCACAGGTCTATTTCTGTACTATTTCATTGGGATGGTGGTAAGCCGGTTCGGCTCACTGGTAATCGAACCGCTTCTAAAAAAACTCTCTTTCCTCCAGTTTGCCAATTACAAAGATTTTGTCGTGGCTTCGAAGAATGACAAAAAGATAGAACTGCTTTCGGAAGTAAATAACACATATCGAACACTATGCTCTTTGTTCACCCTGTTGCTGTTGCTAAAACTGTATGAAAAAATAGAAAGTTATTGTTCTGTTTTGAAAGACTACAACGCATTCATTCTTACGATATTGTTGCTGGCCATGTTTTTACTCTCATACAGAAAACAAACAAGCTATATAGCAAAAAGAATCAAGATGCATATAAAATGACCAGCAAAATACTGTTAATGTTATGGGAAATGCAACGAGTTAATATCGAGGCTATTGACTTAAATGTATCATTTTCTTTATGTCCATCCCTGAGTTAATTTTTTTGTTTTCCGCGCCCTGTTACCAGCTTGGTTGCTACTAAGATTGTCAGACGCATCAATTAAAACTATACTGCTGCTGCCATCCTCGTTAATAGTGATTTCAATTGATTTTTTCTCTTCTCTGGTTGAAATCATATGAGACTTATATGCCCGGCCAGATATTTTATAACCATATGAATTGTCACTATTAGAATATGATGAATCTACACTATCATCCCCACTTCTTGCTGAAACAATATAGATATTTGGCTTTCCGCTGTAATCCAGAATCTTTTTAGTAAAGCCACTTTTATGCCCATGATGCGAGGCAACAAAAAAATTAGTGTTCTTAACAAGTTTTCCAAATTTGTCTGACTTAAAGGCCTCTTCCCAGCCTCCAACTTCAATATCGCCAGGAATCAATATCTTATGACCTGCATACTCAATGCCGATAACAAAGCTCCTATTATTGATTATTTTGTCTCGGTCAGAATCAACACCCTCTGCATCAGTAAAAGGCAATTGATAAGTATCGAAGTAATCGAATCCCCAGTCCGGCTGATCCTTTACGTCTTTGTCGAACTTATTACAAAACTTTTTAAACTTCTTGAGCTTTTCAGTTCGTGCGTCAGATTTCTTCTCGCCTTCACGAATCTTTTCATCAAGAAACTTCATTGTTTCTTTGTCGCGTTGCAGTATTTTAGGGCTATCTTGTTCAAGCATTCCGATGTCATCAAAATGGTCCGCATGTAAATGGGTAATGATACACTTAGCAAATCGCTTGCTTTCAAAGTATTTAATCGTATTTTTATCAATACGATAATGCTGGCGTATCCATTTAATTGGCGAAAAATTTTCACGGCTACCGCAATCAATCAATAAACCGTAATCATTGGGTGACTTAATAAAAGCGCAAAAGCCGTGCTCAACATTAAAGATAGTACATTTCATGGATCGCATTGTTAATCGTCCTTTCCGTCAGAATCTATTGTATCTTCAATTGTTGGAGGATTACCTCCTTCAGGTTGATTTGGCTTTCCAGGTTGATAACCAGCATTCGTAGGAGTGTCTGGCTGATAGCCTTCCTTTATGGGTTGGTATCCCTTCTGGGTAATATTATTTTTGGGTTTGGGTACATTATTGTTCTGGTTTTCTTTGGCCATTTTGAACTCCTTGGTCCTTAATAAATTCGATATATTTAATCTGATCGCCTTTGATCAGTACGCCATCACTTCGGTCTAGTTTTTCCCATTTTCCATCCTTGATGCGTATTGCTTGTTGAATATACAAATCTCGTTCACTTTGTGATGAAGATGAAAAGGATTCACTCCCATACAAGCCGGCTATCTTTTTTCCATCTTTTAACTCTATCTGAATCCAGACACAGGAATTAGTATTGTAAAATTTATAATCCCATGCGGTCGGAATCGAGTGTATTGAAGCCAACCCCATCTTGCTCAATACTTTCCGAGCAAATTGCCTTTGGCTAAGCCAACCAGTTAAAATTCCCATGGCAACAGGGCTAACAAATATAATAACGCCCCAAAAGCACGAGGTTCTGATCGGGTGTTGGCTTGTATATTCGGTAGCAAGAAACACATATATCAACCATGACCAGAAAGCATAATTAAAACAGCTAAACGTAAGAAACCGCAAAAACAACAGTTGTGTCGTTTCCGTTTTCTTCGGTATGAAAGCGGATTGTACACAATGCCAGATAAAACCAGGCACTATAAAGGCCAATGTTAAAAAAATAGTTACTTCACTATTTATAGTCATGGTTTTTCTTCAAATGCCCAATTATATGGAGCAATATTAGCAAGCTCGATATTCCTCTCGGCATGGGCCGACGCGCGGCTGCTGCCGGAACGCTTGACATCCCAGCCACCTTCGGAATCCGGGACTACATGATGGGAATTACCTTTTTTAGCCATGATGTTAACCTCTATATATGAGATACTACGGTTTTGAGTAGGCCTGCCCCACTCAATCTGCTATATATGGTGCAATAGCCGTGCCAAAAATGCAATTTGTAGTACGTGTCCCCCTAAGTCCCTTATTTTAACTATGTTATCGCTTGTTAGTTCTGTAACATTGTTTTTTTTCTTACTTTTCGTCCCTGTCAGACAGACAGGACATCACAGCCGTAACTGCCAACTTGACCGTCAAAAAACAGCTTGCCTTTATAATCCGTGGTTTATTGCCTTCGCGTCCTTCTTATCTTCGTGGTGACGGTTGCGTCGGTAAATCAAAATCGGCTCTTGCGAATCCGGCGAATGGTTTTTCACCTGCGCCTTTCTTTTCGCCACCTCATCTTCTTGCGAAGGCGGCGAAAAGCGGACTACGGCGAAAAACAAAACACGCGATTGGTGAAAAGAAGAATCCAGAAGAAAAGAATTCGTGTTCATCTGTGGCTTCAAAAAAATTCCTGTCGGGTATAAATCTTGCTATATGATGCCCAATATGATATTATGGTTACATGATATTTGATGAGTCGGCAGGCAAGCTATCGCTGGAGCAGTTCATCGCCTCAATCGACAGTTTTTTCGGGACAACCAGGGAGAGCTACCAATTAAATTGAACAGGAGTGAACAATGTCGAAAATTAAGATCAGGAGAAGGCGGAAATATGAACGGACGGAAAACCCTAAAAAAATCTTTAAGCAGATGACAAGAGATCATCTTGACGTGCTCCAGAATATAGAATTCTCCATCGTATCTACCTGCCGCGACTGCTGCGACATCGACGACCGTGTCATTGCATCGGCATTAAAAACAGTGATCGCTGACGGCGAGCCTGCCGATGAGTTGTCGGGCCTGCTGGTAAATGACCTTGAGAATATCCGGCTGGTGCGTGTGGATGTCCCGGAGACAATCTGGAAAAACGGCTTGAAGGTGGTATTGGAATCTGTTCATACTCATTCGAAAGCACAACGAGGCGACAGAGATTATCTCAAATTCGTGCTTCGTTATGTCGTTTGAAAAGCCAGAGACCAGATGACCCAGGCGGCGAGATCGGCTCTTGCGAATCCGGCAAAAAGAAGAAGTCAGAATCAGCGTAATCCTGCGAAATCTGCGGATAAAATTCTTCTCTTGTCTTCGTGGCGGCTGCGTCGGGAAAGGTGAGCAGTAGAACAGGTGAGCAGGAGAAAGAGGCGTTCATTTCACTCATCCACTCATACACCCATCTACCCTTTTACCCATCTCAACACTGATAAAGCCGATTTGTCATGCTTATCCTGCCTCCGAATCAGGCTATCGGAGATTGACGGCCCGATAAAAACCCATGCGGCGTAACGATGCATAATTACATTGCTCTGATGCAAACTTACATTACTCCAATGTGAACTTACATTGCCCTGCTGCAAAAGCGTATGCTCTGTTGCAGAGTTACATTGTTCCAATGCAGACTTACATTGCCTTGCCGCAAAAGCGTATGGCTTGATGCAGACTTACATCGTCCTGCTGCACAATTACATCATCCTTCTGCAAAGTGCGCAGCTCTTCTGCAGACTTACATTGCTCTGCCGCAAAAGCGTATGGCCTGATGCAGGCTTACATCCTTCCATTACAGAACCACATTATCCTGTTGCAAAAGTGTATGGCCCGGTGTACACTCACATCGCCCCGATACAGACTTATATCAGTCTGCCGCAAAAATATACTGCCTGATGCAGATTCATACCCGATGTGCCTGAATAGGAACTGATCCACATGAGAGATGTTATGAAATATTTTTGGTTATGCCGACGTTGCACACTTGTTATTTCATTGTCGATCCTGACACTACTGTCGAGCGTATGTTCGGCAGTGGTCTCAAAAAACCTGCTCAGGAATCCTTCGTTCGAAGAAGGGGCAGGGAAAAAAGGTCTGCCGATTGGCTGGCGGCGATATAGTGGTCGAAGCAAAGACCTGAAACTAAGCATCGTTAAAACCGCCGATACGGGTAAGAATGCTGTTCTTATCCATGACGGTAGCCGCAGTCAGGAAACAGGTCTATCCCAAACCCTGCCGGGCAAAGGCGGCCTGACATACGAAGCGAGCGTAAAGGTAAGGGCAGTGCCCGGCAGTTTCGCCTCCGGCGCCGATCTACAGATGCGTTTTCTCCCATCCAACAAATACGTTCAGGCCACACTGAATACGGCTGGAGCTAAAACATTCAACCGGGTCAGCGTACGCTGCACTGCACCGGCCGGCACGAACAAAGTCAGAATCTATCTCTATACCCAACGTACCAGTACACCACAGATAATTGTCGATACTGTAAGTCTCATATCCGGCGTGAAGCCTCCACCACCACCTCCGCCAAAACCCGTATCGCCCGTATATACCAAGTTGAAAGACCTGCACCTTACAACAGAACTTGTCAGGGCGAGCAAGGCAAACGCTACTATTGTCGTTCCGGCGTCCGGCATATACGCCAAACAAGCCGCGACCATCCGACAGACCGTAAAAAAACTGACAGGTGCGACCCTGCCAATCGCGATTGATAACAGTCCCGAAGCCGCCGTGCCCATCGCAGGCAATCTTATTGTTCTGGGCAATCGCTCAACAAACCAGACTACAGGCAAGCTATATAACTGTTACTATACGCTACTGGACCTGCGTTATCCCGGCAACGGCGGACACGTGGTACGCACACTGCATAATCCGTTCGGTAACGGGCGCAATGTTGTGTTTGTCGGCGGAAGCGACGCGGCAGGAGTCGAGGCAGCAACCGGAACCTTTGTACGCAAACTGAACAAGGCAAAAGCCGGTAAGGGCTATCTTGCTATCGATCGGCTGGCGGAAATCAAACTTGACAAGGGTATAGTTGTGCCAAAGGACTTGCGCAAGTTTGAAACATGGGAAGCATCACGGGGCTATGGCTCAAAGGGCTATTTCGGCTGGAACAGCCTCAGCAAGCGTATGGCTATGTATTATATGACCGGCGATGAGTTTCACGCTCGTGAGTTTATAAGACTGGCGTTCCCCGACGCAAAGGCCCGCAAGGAAATCACCGAGATTGACACGGAACTTATCGAAGATAAAGACAGGCCGCTCAGTGGGCCTTATCACTACGGGGCACATCTAATGATTATTTTCTGGGACCTCATCGAAGAGAGTCCGGTGTTCACCGACGAAGAGCGGCTGCGTGTTACCAACGCCTTCTCAAAACAGCTTGAATTCCGAACCGAGATAGATTTTGTCGGCAAAAGCATCTGGCAATTGACCAGACCTCCGGTGTCGGTAGGCTCACGCCACGGCCAATGGGGGGCCGTTTCGCTTTACTGCCTGGGCCGCTATTTCCAGAGGGATTATCCCTGTCCCGTCTGGCAACACTGCCTGCGGTGTTCGACTATGTATTTCGGGTCGCTGCATAAGTATGCCCTGGTTAGCGGTGAAGTGGATAATCATTTCTGGTACAACACAGCCATCGCTCCGGTTCTGACCTATCTGGTTCTGTCCGGAGATCGCGAGCCTGTGGAAAACGGCGTTCTGCGACAACTTTTACTGGGGCAGGAAATTCTTGCTTCGGGCCGTACCCGCGACAGAGCCTTAAGCTCCGCTTCTATTGGTTTTTTGCACAAGGCGGCCTATCTGCAACAGGACGGTCGCTATATACACTACCAGCATCGCTGCGGTGTGGACACGAGCATATTCCGACTCGGTCAATCCTTTTGGCCTGAAGAACATCTAACTCCGGTACCGCCTGAAGACCTGGCTGGAAAGTGGAGTATCTTTGATTTGTCGGAGCCTGCCTGGCGGAAACGCAAGAACGGATTCGAACTCGAAGAGTCGTTTCATTTTGGTAGTTACCGCAGCACCGCTGATGCATCGGGCGACTTCATTCTCATAGACGGCCTTAACGGAGCATCGCGTAATCCATATCATAGTTTTGCTGTGCTTCAGTTGCGTATCGACGGCTTGACGATTCTGAACGGTTATCGCAATCAGGTGCTGGTTCGCGTTGACGGGCTTGTCGAACCGCAGGTCGCTATGAACGGGGCGTTGCTATATCGCGATGTTATTGGCCAAACCGCTATCGCCGTCGGCGAGGTGCCCAACGCTTCGTATTGTAACTGGCGACGTACTCTGTTGCAGCGCACTGGACGGTACGCACTGATAGTGGATGACCTGGCGTTTCGTGCCGATGGCGATAATACCGAAATTCAAATTAAGTGGGAGATGTCGGGTCGTACGCGGCGCAGTAATCCGGCATCGGGTGTACTGCGTCTGAAAGGCAGTGCTACATCAGGGCAATCGTCTAAAGGATCATCGGCGAGCAAACAAACGCGAGTCTTCGATATTTGTCTGTCCGATCCGGTTGATACCGAGATGCACGGCAGAGTAGCCAATATGCGGTGGCTCGGCCCGGTAAAAGAGGGACGGCACCAAATATTCTTTTCCGTTATCGCTGATAATCCGAACGATGCCAAAACTGATCCCGCTTGTGTTCGTGTGGCCGATAATGCCGCGGCATTGGCATTGCCAACCCCAGCGCTGGCAGTTGCGGGCAAATACGCCGGCGTCGAGGGCGAAATAGTGGTGCTGGCCCATGATCATCTTTTCGGTAAGGGCCTCAAACGCGCGGGATGGGACAAAAGTTTAATATCCGCTACGAAACCAGTGAACATAGATTGGGATTTTCTTACCGGCCGGATGGAACTGACAACGGAAAAACCGACAGTGATTAGTATGCTTGCGGCTTCCGGTATTGACATACATGTTGACGGGAAACGTGTGGTTTTGAGGCGGGCAAAGGGTGGTATTTGTGCTTTGACCATTAAGCCTGGCCGACATATTATCGAGAACATCAAGCCACAGCCGAAGTTGTTGGGAAAAATATCCATCAACCTCGAATCGCTACTTACACGGACGCGAAAAACACACATGAAACGGGCGGCAGGTCTGAAAAGGCAGACGGCGATAAAGGCCCCGCTGCTCCAGAGCGGCTTTATTGCTGATGTTGGTGGTCGGGTCGTTGATATGGTAACGATTCCCGCTGTCGGCGGGGGTGGAAGTATTATTTGCGCTGCGGAAGGTAAAAACATTCATGTTATCTTGCCGGACGGAAAAGAAACAAACAAGTTTTCGGCTGATGGCGATATCCGAATGTTGCGATGGTGGCCGGAACATAAGTTGCTTTTGGCAGGCTGCGCAGACGAACAGGTTATCGCTTTTGACAGGTCTGGCAAGCGTAAATGGGTTTTCACTTCGGTTATGGACCCTGCTGTTTTTCGCGCCGCCAAACAATACTGGTTCAAGTCGGATCCGAGACATGCCGGTATTCACGGTCTTTATACCGGCGTCTTTCTCAACGGCGAAAGCCAGGCCTTTGTCGGCAGCGCCTGCACACTGGAAATTCTGGACAAGAACGGTAAACTTATAAAGCGTATGACGCAATTCTGGGGCGCCCCTTCGACCTTTGCCATCATTGACGACCCTGACGGTTCGCTGAACCTTTTGGCGGCTCGCAAGACAAACGGGAACAATCGTGTCGGTATTATCAACAACAAGACGCTCAATCCGAGGCCGAGGGGCTTCAATTCGGTGCCGCCGGGACATACTTATGTCAGCGGCTGGTCGAGTATGAACCGTCATCATCTGTTTTATGAGGATATGAACAACGATGGTGTTAAGGAAGTTATCAGTGAGATCAACGGCACATGGAACCGGATGAGTATATGGAACGCCGAGGGCAAGGCCCTTTACAGCGTGAGCTTCGGACCGGGCGGGCGGATTTCCGCCAAAAACATGCGCGATGTCGATATTATCAATCTAAACGGAGATGGTAAAAAAGAGATTCTAACCGCTACTTCTATGGGGTTGGTCGTTGCCCTTGACTGTCAGTGCCGCAAGCTCTGGGCCAAACGACTCCCCAGTACGCCGACAGTGATGAAATGCGTAACTCCGGCAAAAGCCGGAACCCCGTGGATCGTCGTTGGCTGTGAGGACGGCACCGTGGCGGTGCTCGACGGAAAGGGTAATATCATCCGCAAAGACCAAATCAAGGGAGAGCCTACATGTATCACCACAATCGATAAGTCCCCGGAAAAATCGGATGTACTACTGGCCACGGACAAAGGTAAAATCAAGTTATACAAAATGGGTGGATGAGTGAACGAGTGGATGAGTAGATGAGTCTTTCACCTGTTTCCGCCGCAGGCGGACTCACCTCACTCGGCGAAGCCGCCGCCCTAACACCTATTCCGCTACTGTGCCGTTCTAACTGCTTTGTTTTCAATGGTTTTCTTTTTTTGCTTGTAAAGAGTAATTCAAATATAATACCCTTTATTCACTGGTCCCGGATATTTTTAAAGATTTTTCAGAAAAACCGTTCAATTTTCGGCGCGAGGCCAGACTATAGGGTAGATTATGGAAACAATTAAGAACGAGAACAAGTTGATATGCGAGGCAAGAGGTGGTGATGCGAACAGCTTGAATCTTCTGATTGAGCAGGTTTGCCCCAGGTTGCGGCAATGCGTTTACCGTATGACCCTGAATCACCATGAAACTGATGATATTGTACAGGAAAGCTTGATCGATATGGCTAAGTGCTTGGGGAAATTAGAAGACAGCGACAAATTCTGGCCATGGCTGCGGCGAATCGCCTTTAACAAGCTCAAGAATTCCCGCCGTAAAGAGGTTCGGCAGAAGGATTTATCACAAAAGCTGTACGCCGGCACGCAAACGGACAAGGCCAAAGGCCTGTCCAATCTTATCAGCGAGGAACTATCCGAAGCGGTTCTCAAATCGATGTACGAGCTAAAGGCATCCCATCGCCGGGTGCTGGTTCTGCGTTGTTACGAGGATATGGCCTATTCCGAGATATCCGAAATTATGGAACGTAGTGAGTTCGGCAGCCGAATGTTGTTCCGCCGGGCCAAAAGTGCCCTTCAGAAAAGGCTTGCTCGTAACGGTTTAAGTAAAGGTGCCTTACTTTCGGCCCTGATCGTCTTTGGCAAGCTGACCAGCGACGCCCAGGGGGCTACCGGAACTGTTACAGTTGCCGCCCAGAGCCTGAAGGTGGGTACTGTCGTGGCGACACTGGCCGGAATAACAAGCCTAAAAGGTATTGCGACAATGGCTTTGTTTGGTATTACGGCAATTTCACCGGCTTTTATTCATTCTCAACCCGGCAACAAGCCGGAACACCCCATTATGGCGGTTGCCACAAAGCCGGTCGCAACTGTGAACTATATGCCTGATCCTCAAAAGATTACCGAATACTGGTATTCCTTTCCGGATGGGCCGCAAGGTGCGTTCCTGACAAGATTTACGGTTAGAGACCCCCAGACCGGTCGTACCGTGGGTCAATGGCTGCAAAATGAGACCGGCAATTATTATTATAACCGAAAAGGTAATACTGTCTATAGGCTGAACCAGCGGTTCATTAACAGCGATCTTTCTACTATGCGTCTGCCGACCGACAGCCGGCAATTAACCGATAACCTGGACAGAACCGAAGGGATAAATCCTTCTTCCGGTGGTTTTGTCAAACTCGATGGGCAGGGGCTTCTGTTTGTTAAAGGGGTAAATCAAGCAGGCCGGCCATATTCCCAGTCGGGCAGACATCTGAATATGGTGAAGGAAGAATGTTTCAATGCCCCCTGGCCCCAAAACGTCCGCGAAGTTGATTTGCGAGACGATCTGCACAAACAAGGCTGGACCTATTTCACTATAAACGGCCGGGTCAACGGCAGGGAAATCACCGGTCGCGGGCGGATACCGTTCGTTATGGCGGCCTACGAAGAGCATTCGCCGTGGATATATCTCAATATCGCCGGCAAGAAATACTACGTCGAAAAAGAAAATTATCCCCGTGGCTTTGCCCGTCCATGGGAAGGCCTGCATACGATTGATACAATCCGCAGGGATGCCGGTAGAGCGAATTCGTGGTTTTCAATACAAGGACAAGGCCGAAATATTATAGAACTGAAAGTAAATGGTGAAGAACGAAAACTGCTTTATAACATCAATATCCAGCGGGATATCATAGAAAAAATCGTTTATGTCGGTAATAACGGTGAGATTGACGGGGAAATTGTGTTTGGTTATGCAACCGGAGGTAATCATCAGCCACGACAGCGGGGCGGAGAAAGGAGAATTGACTGGATGTTAATTGGGATGTGAGTTGGGAGGGGTGAGTAGATGTCATTCCAGCGAAGGCTGGAATCCATGACAATGTAGTAACAAAGAAATATTAACCGAGTGGGTATTGCCCACATAGAAAAGTGAGGAATGTATTATGAGAACGATATGTAAAATTGCACTGGTACTGTTAGCGATAATTACAGTTAATGCAATGGCGGATGAGATCGAATGGGTGTTTATCGATGACGACCCAGGCGTATCCGGCCACGAAGGCTTTAACGGAGATATGAGCAAATATGAGACGACCAATGCTCAGTATTGTGAGTTTCTCAATGCTGCGCTGGATTCGGGAGATGTAGTTGTTGACGGCGATCTGGTAAAGGGAGCTGTCGGCTCTAATCCCGGAGCGGATTTTGTCGGTGAGATTTATTTTGATACCTATGCGGCGGATTTAGATAGCCAGATTACATATAGCGGCGGTGCCTTTAGTGTCCGTAGCCGCGATGGTTACGATATGAGTAATCATCCGGTTGTTGAGGTTAGCTGGTACGGTGCGACTGCATTCTGTAACTATTACGGCTACCGGTTGCCCACGGAGTGGGAATGGCAGGCAGTAGCTGACTATGACGGCAGCTATACTTATGGTTGTGGGACTACCATCAGTTTCGCTAAAGCAAATTATTATGATAACGGTTACGCCAATCCGCTTGGCCTGTCCAGTTATCCCTATACAAGTCCAGTTGACTGTTACTCCTCTTACGGCTATGGGATGAATGATATGGCAGGCAATGTTTGGGAGTGGACAAGTACAGTTTCTGGCAGCTTCCCCGTTATCCGCAGCGGCAGTTGTAGCAACAGCGACTTAGACTGTATGGTCTCGAGCAGGCAAGACTGGTTCACCCCGGACCGCACGTATAGCCTCATAGGTTTTCGTGTTTGTCGCGATAAAATTGACATGACCTGGGTGTTAATTGACGACCCCGGCGTATCCGGCCATGAAGGCTTTACCGGATATATGAGCAAATATGAAACAACCAACGCCCAGTATTGTGAATATCTTAACTCTGCCAAGGCTGCTGAGCAGATAACTGTTTATAATGATGTTGTCTATGCCTCGAGCGACACCAGCCATTCTCAGCCCTATTTTGACACTTACGTAGCGGATTCACATAGCCAGATTACTTATAGCGGCGACACCTTTAGTGTCCGCAGTCGCGATGGCTACGATATGAGCAATCATCCGGTTGTTGAGGTGAGCTGGTATGGTGCGACCGCATTCTGTAACTACTATGGTTATCGATTGCCCACGGAATGGGAATGGCAGGCGGTTGCTGACTTTGATGGCAGCTATACCTATGGTTGTGGAACGACAATTGACCATAGCAAGGCGAATTATGACTGCGATAACCCGCTTGGCCTTTCCAGTTGGCCCTCTACGAGTCCAGTTAACCATTACTCGCCTTGCGGCTATGGGATGAATGACATGGCGGGCAATGTTTGGGAGTGGACAAGCACTATTAGTAGTAGCTATCGCGTTATCCGCGGCGGCAGTTGGTACGACAACGACTCCTACTGTACGGTATCGCACCGGGACCTCAACAACCAGCCCTTCGCCTCGCACAGCAACATAGGGTTTCGTGTTGTCATGTTAAGAACACTTCATGTTGATACTATCAATGGCGATGATTCAAATAACGGTCTTTCACGTGAAAAAGCGTTTGCAACTATTCAGGAAGGTACTGATGCGGCATTTGATAGCGAAACTGTTTTAGTCTGGCCGGGTGTTTATAGTGAGACTGTCGATTTTGCTGGCAAGGCAATTACGGTGCAGAGCGCAGCCGATGCGGCGGTGATTACTAACTCGGGCGGCTATGGCGTGCGGTTCCATACGGCTGAAGGGGCCGGCAGCGTTCTGGCAAACTTTGTTATTCGCGACTGTAATATTGGTATCCAGGCCGAAAGCAGTTCACCAACCATCGACCATGTAACAGTTGTCAATAATACCCAGGGTATCGTAGCCGATGGAATAGCTGATCCGATCATTACTAATAGTATTCTGTGGGATAATGAAAGTGGTGATTTGATAGATTGCACGGCTGATTACAGTTGTATTGAAGGTGGCAGTGTGGGTGTTGGTAATATTAGTGTGGATCCATGTTTTGCCGATCCGTGCAATGGTAATTATCACCTGAAGTCGGAGCAGGGACGGTTCTGGCCGGAGGATCTGACGGACCCGAATGAGTTCGGGCTGCTGGATGGTCTGTGGGCGATGGACCCGGTAACCAGTCCTTGTATTGATGACGGTAACCCGATGGACGATCCGAGTGGCGAAGGTGATTACAGCGGCGGCCTGGTAAATATGGGCGCCTATGGCGGGACGGCGTACGCCAGCCGAAGCGATTACTATTGGCCGCTGGAAGGTGATGTGAACCGGGACGGAATAGTCAATCTCGCTGACTTCGCGATAGTAAGCGAAAACTGGCTGGATAGTATAGAGTAGATGAGTGGATGGGTAGAAGAGTGGATGAGTTGGGAAGTGTAGAAGTGGGGGCGGTTCATGAGCCGCCCCTACATATATTTTTCATGTTTAAGAATCCCAACTTGATTGTATAGGAATTTGTATTAGCCACAGAGGTCTTCCGCCACGGGCGGATGAACTCGGTGTTCTCTGTGGCAAAAAAGTTCCGCCGAAGGCGGTTAATTTAATGGCAAGGGCTAATGAAAAGCCCCCGCTAACAGCAGGGGCTGAAAAAAAATAGTTGACCTGGTGGTGGGAATGTGATAAACGGGGTTTGTCAGTTCTGGTGCGGTCAGTAAAAGCAGGGACGCACATCGGGAAAAACGGTCTGTGGGAAGGTAAGGCCTTGTTATGAAAAGGGTTAGGAAGGGTTCTGGTTTTACGCTGGTCGAGCTTATTGTGGTAATGGGGATCATCTCCGTACTTGTGGGCATCTCCCTGCCGGCCCTGAATGGGGCTCGCCAGGCAGCTCGTCGGGTTGTCAGCAAAAGCAACCTGAGGCAGATTGCCTCTGTTGTGAGTCTCTACGAGTGCGATAACGGGAGATATCCGCCCGCCGTCGCTTATATCGAATGTGGTAGTCCTCGTACCTGGCTGGAACCGACTACTCTGATAAATTATGAATTTACCGGGCCTCGTTCAATCAGCCATTATCTCCGCCCTTATATTGAAAACGCCAGTGTGATGTATTGCCCAAGCGCTCCTCGTGATTATTCTTATATGCAGGATGCCTGGGACGCAGGCGATAGCTGGGACAATCCGGATACGGCCCGAATTCAGGATCCATTATTCGGAACGTATAGCTTCTGGTGGAATTACAAAGGATACCTCAGCGAAAAAAGACGTATCTTCGAAGGGCCGGACAAATCAGGTTGCTCCGGAAGAAAAAGTGAACTGTTGGCATCCTGTTTCTTCGGAACCACGCCCAACCCCTATAATCAACTTGATTATGGTGATTATATCAGTTGTGAGCGGTTTAAAGGGACCGGCAGAACGCCTCAATATTCCGTTTCCTCGCAATTGTGGAATCGAATGGACAGCAGTGGTATTGAGCGAGAAGATATCAGGATCAGACTGAACGCCGCTTATACAGACGGCCATGTCGAGCAATTTAATGCCGCAGAAACCACCACCCTCAAAGTATCAATGCGTCCCAACGGAGGCTACCCATATTTCCCATCATATATCCGGGGCGATATCTACCTGCCCGAAAAAGCGATACGATAAAAGCATGCCGAACGGTGTCCGGTACTTTTTTGGTACTCGTTCACCCATTCACAAACTCATATTGCCCTGTTGCAAAAGCGTATGGCTTGACGTATTATGCCAACTGCGGATGAGTTTTTTTACAGGCGGATTCAACTCCCAAGCGAGACACGTGAGTGCAAAATAAGTGGTGAGTGGGTATAATGCCCCTTACCAAACATTCCAGCACTCACAGGAGCACTTGATGGGACAGAAATACAGCCAACTCACCAATGGTGAGCGTAATCAATTTTACGCACTGCGTAAAGCCAAAATTTCAATGACAGAAATTGCAAATCAGCTTTGTCGTTCGCGAGCCACACTCTACAACGAGTTGGCCCGCAATACTGGCAGACGCGGATATCGGCCAAGGCAGGCACAGCAATTCGCCGAGCAACGCCGGGCCGGCAACACCTTCTGAGATTCGTAA
>DAOVXR010000023.1 GCA_030636065.1 Sedimentisphaerales bacterium
CATTGCGTTGCGTCCTTTAATTTAGAGTTTTTGTTGATATTTACTCTATCGGACGTTAAACGCGATGGGTTTTGCAACTTGCGTTTTGTTGCACTTCAGATTAAAATTCAGGCTGTGAGAATCGGCGCAATCCGCGGATAAGAAAAACAGAAGAAAAAATCATCCGCAGATGACACAGATTAACGCAGATTTAAGAAAAAGAAATATTTGAGTTTCAACAATTTTAATCTGCGAAAATCGGCGTAATCTGCGGATAAAATGATTTACATCATGGCATTGCAAGCGTGATATGCCATAGATAACGGGTGATGTGAGACAGATGAAGGGTTATCTGTCATAGATTAAGCATAATATGCGACAGATTAAACGGAAAAACTTGTCCCCGCGAAGGCGGAGAAGGCGTGTAAGTCGTTTGTTTTAAGGGAGTTAGGTGGAATGCGGAATTCGGCGGGAGTGGAACGGTGAAATTGGATAGCTTGTGGGCCGCAGATTAACAAGGATTCATTTGATATTATCACAAAATCGTTTACCATTCGCGTTACATACTATTTATCAGGAATACTATATAAATTGGAGATTGGATAATATGTCGGAAACATTCAAGGTTGAAAATTCGCTTGACTTACTCTTGGTGCTTCTTTTCGCCCCTCGCTCTAACGATAAGGAGTGCGAACCAATAGAGGGGATTACTCGTTTGCAAAAATTAATTTTCTTACTGAATCAAGGCAAGGGACCCGGCTCACTCGTTAAAATAGCCAAAGAATACAATTACAAGGCATATAAAATGGGTCCCTATACCAGTAGCCTTAGAGAAGATTTAGACCTTTTGATTTCTATTGGGCTTATTGGTACGGAAAGACTCAGATATATGATTTCTGATGACCAAGATGACTCGGAGTACGATGTAGATGAACCTGAGTTCAAGCAGGAAAGGAAATGTAGAAGGATAGAGTCTCAAAAATTTTTCCTGACTAAAAAAGGAAAGGAAGCAGGGGGGGAGTTGTGGAGTAATCTTTCCTCTCAAGAGCGGAAAGCCCTTAAAGAATTTAAGAAATTTTTCTGTTCCCTGACCTTGCGGCAACTTTTGATTTTTGTTTATGACCAATTCCCAAATTTTACCGTTAAAAGCGAAATAAAAGAACAGTTGGGGTTATGAAATATGGAATTATTAACAAAAGTTTTGGCACAGAGTTCAGCGGAAAGCGCCCCGGAAAAGTTGCACTCGTTTTATCAAAACTGGGTTTGTGCCGGAGTTATAGCAACATTAGCCGTTGGTTTAGGCACTTTTTTAATCGTTCATTTATTCAAAAAACGAAAATCGATATCAGAATTTGACAATAATTTGGTTTTGGCGAAAGAGGGAGTTGCTACAATTTTCATGGACACGGTTGTTTTGGAGGCTCAATTATTGCTCCGCTTAATTGAGGAACATCTGCCGGATTCAATTACACAGGCATTGAAATCGCAACCACTAAGAAATAAGTTCGACACTTTTTGTGAAAGATTGATTGAAATTAATAATGATTCTAATGGTAATCCAAGGGCAGGGATTTCAGGAGTTTTTCGAAGAGAAGAAATATTCTCCGGGTTAATTGTCGGTGAAGCAAAAAAATTAGCAAATATAATCAAGCTGTCAGCAAGACTGGGGCAGACAGATTATAATTCAACTGGAATAAGCTATGCTTTACAGGGTGGTACTGCTTTGAAATTTAATTTTATTGCAGATCGTTTTTTTGCTTTGGAAAAGGTCAAAAAACGGTACTTCTTTTACCTTAACAGTTGTGAGCGACTTGCTATATTCTCGCTTTTAGGAGTTGTTTCTTTGTTTGTTCCACTACTGTGGAATGTGGGGTTTTGTGGTATTTGGGCCTGTGTGTCGATAGCCATCTTTGTTTTATTGGCTTTTTTCAGTATCGTGTCATTTTGTCTTGCCGATAAAAAGTCAGAACAGTTAATCAATTTAAGAAAAGAATATGAAAGCGATTCCAAAACGGCCTATGAAAACTGGAAAAATAAAAAATAAAACGATTTCCGAAAAACGGATAGCGGATGTTCTGATCAGCTTTTTGCGTAATGGTAATCATATTGCAAGAGAGGTGCGTCATTACGAAAAGAGTATTGATGTAGTTACAATGGCCTTGGGTGGCGACGAGCTATGTACTGTTGAAGTGAAAACTCAAAACTGGAAAAAAGCTTTTCAGCAGGCATTTGTTAATTTGGCTGTTGCCGATAAAAGCTATGTCGCTATGTATTCTAAATATGTTCACCGTGTCGACATAAAAATGCTAAAAGAATATGGTATTGGACTTTATTCTGTTGGGTCGGCATGGGGAGAAGTTGAGTTGTTAGAGGATGCCGATCGCAGTTGTTGCATGAATAAAATTACGAATCAGAGGATCAAAGAACAAATAATTGGAGTTAGAAAATGAATATCCATCTTAGATTTGGCTTGCAGAAAGACAAGGAAGTTATCCGTGATTTAAGGGATAAATTAGACGGATTAGTCATTCCAGCCCACATACTATCTTATCAATCTGCCGTTATATCTGCTTTTGTGTCTTCGTTTACTGACATGCCTTTCATAATAGACCCGATGACATATCTCCTGCAACACCCACAAGCCGACTTAACAAATGGTCGTGGTGAGTTGAGAAAATCTATATCAAAAATGTGTGCAGAATATACTCCAGACCTTGAGAGTATTTTGTTGGATCGCAGCCAACTGTCTCCGGATAATATACCTGACTGTGAAATATTGTGTAAGGGGGTTCACGATCAACAATTATCGATTTCAAGGAAAGCTGCGACTAAGAATGCCGAGAAGTATTTAAAAAGATATGGCAGGGGCGATTCTGTTACTCCACGGTTTATTGTTTCCCCATATTTTCATTTCGATTCTACATCCGATCAATGGTATGGGCTTTCACTTGCAATGGGGCAAACAATGCAAAGAATTTGCTCCGAAAAAGGTAATGGATTAGAAGCGGGAGTAGTAATATTTGTACCCGCCGCCAATTTAAGTGGTGATGAAATACGAAAAATAGCAACCGATTATAAAGAAATTAAGCACATTATACTATGGCCAGGCGATTTTGACGAAAGAACAGCAAGCGAAACACAAATGGTTAATATCAGGAAGCTGGCTTCTGAGCTCTCAAAGTTTGCGGAAGTAGAAATTTTGTACGCTGGTTTTCTTTTGATGACAACTGCTGCGGATGGAGCGAAAGCAGTCTCTCATGGATTGACCTACTCACAGAACAAAAGTTTTGCTGTAACTCCTGGTGGTGGTGGCATGCCGGAAAGATACTATATTCCTAAATTTAGAGCATTCAGGTCGCTTTCCCAAACAGATATCATTTTTCATAAAAAGCCAGAACTAATGTGTGATTGTCCTGTTTGTGAAGATTTATTACAAAGTGACCCTGACAGAATTATTTTATTTAGTGATGAACCAGAAAAGCTCAGGGAACATTTCATCAGTGTCCGCAAACGAGAGGCAATTGAGATGGATAATTTCGACCGTTCAAGTTTGGTGTCAGAGCTTAGAGATGTTTATCGTGAATACCATAGCTCAATATGCCACTTGCCAAATCCAGATGCTTTGGTTTCCGGTAGCAATATGAATGGACTTGAGTATTTAAATCGTTGGGCGGCTGGGATAAGCGAAGAGTTGTAATGTGAATCCTCCGTGGCGGAGCGGGGCGAATAATGGAATAACATTTTTTTCGAAAGGAATTGAATTATGGCAAGATTTCCACTGAAAAAAGCAGAAGTTGTAGCGTTGGCCGAGGCGATGATAACGGGACTGACTGACAATGTCGCTGTTTATCCGGCCCCGCCGGTAGCGGTAATCGACCTGACAACAACGTGTTAATTCTAATTGGAGATTTATTATGAAAAAGTTAATTGCTCTTATGTTCTCGTTGTCTCTGCTGGTCGGTTGTTCAGGCTCGGACCCGGAAAACGTTTTTGCCGATCGTTCGACGAAATCCCAAAAAACAAGGAAAGTAGCCCGAAAGAGTATCGAAAAGGCTGACAAAGACAAAGACGATGATGATGACGACGACAAGAAAAGGGACAAGGACAAGGACAAGGATGTCGAAGAAATCAGTTTGCCAAAACCTGAAGGGAATCTGCGTTACACGATTATGGTACGTAGTTTTGAGAACAAATCCAACTGGCACGGCAAATGGCACCTTGGTAACGGATTCACGGAGATTCTGACGGACGTTTTGCAGCAGTCGGGTTGGTTTATTGTGATTGGTGACAAGCAGATGCGAGCCGAGGCCATGACGGAGCAGGATTTCGCTTTGACCGGGCGGACCGCCGTGGGCAAAAAGACTCCCAAGGTCGGTCGTCTTACCCCTGCCCAGCTTTTGGTAAAGGGTGTAATCACGCATGCTCAGCACGACACAACTGGTGGCGGTGGCGGCCTTAGTTTCAAGGGTATTCGTCTGGGCGGTTCCGGCGGCAAGGCCGAGATCAACATGACAATTTATATTGTCAATTCTGAGACCGGCCAGGTCATGGCGTCTAAGAGTATCGTCGGCAAGTCTGGCAGAAAGGGTGTTTCGCTCGGATACCACGGCCGCGGGCTTGGCGGGTTAAGAGGCGGCGGCAAGGGTTATAAGAAGGACAATATGGGCAAGGCCTGTGAAAACGCCGTTGGCCAGGCGGTATTATTCCTTATCGACCAGCTTGAGGACATCCCCTGGGAGGGTTCGGTCGCTCTTGTCAAGTTTGACGGTACGATATTGATCAACCGCGGCACTCGTGAGGGCGTCCAGGTCGGCAACAAGTTTGATGTCGGTAGTGTTCAGGAGATCGTCGATGACGACACCGGCGAGGTACTCGACAGGGAAATGACCAAGGTCGGCATTCTTGAAGTTACCCGCGTCAAGGATAAGGTCTCTTATTGCAAGGCGATTGAAGGCGGCGAGAACATCGAAAAGGGCATGACAATCTACCCGGCCCGGTAAGTTCCGTAGGATGGGCTTCAGCCCATGCGATTATTCTGGGTGGCATGCTTTACGCGTAGCTTATGCAAAGCATAAGCAAGCTTAAGCATGGTTTTCCGCTTAGCAGGGAACCATTCTGTTTTTTCACTCATCGAGCGATATTTCATAGCTGCCGTCAAAGGCCTCGACAAAATCATATACGCTGTCGAAATCTTCGATGGAATCTTGAGGTTGTTTTTGCATCCAGCCGTTATTCACCATTAGGAACACGATCTCCCCGAAATCGCTGGTACTGGTAATATTCCAGCATTTGAGTACTTGTCGAGCCATCAGGCCCCAGCGGTTCTGGGCCAACTCGCGTAGTCCCTCGCACAACTGCGAACCGCTGATATGGCGATGGGGAATTGGTTCTTCTTTGTGTGCCGACGAAGAATAGCATTTCTCAACGGTATAGTTCAGCCCTTCCCTGACAAACGCTACAGCTTCGAGTGGATAACGACCGTCATCGCTGAATATCCGCTCAATATTTTCAACAGGTTCACCCATAAACTCTTCTACCCATACACTCATACACTCAATGCACTCGTTGTCCTGGTTTGGCGCCTTCATCGACTCTTAGTGCAAAAATATCTTTACCGCCCGGCCCTGCTGCCAGGATCATACCTTCGCTTGTACCGAACTTCATTTTGCGTGGCGCCAGATTAGCCGCCATAACCATTAGTTTGCCTACCAGATCATCGGGGTTATATGCCTGTCGGATACCCGCCAAAACAGTTCGGCTTTGGCCGCCGAGGTCTAATTCCAGTCGCAGCAGTCTATCTGCTCCCTCGACATATTCTGCTTTGACTACACGTGCGACACGAAGATCGACTTTCATAAAATCCTCGAAGCTTATTTCTTCGGCGAGCGGTTCTTCTTCGAGTGTGGTTTTTTCGGTTTCGGTTTTTTGTGTAGTTGTTATTTGTTCTTCTTTGCTTTCTTCGATCATTTTTTGTACCTTTTTCGGATCGACTCTTTCGATCAGACGTTCGAATTTATCGATCTCGTGATTGTCCAGTAAGTTATTTACGTCTTGCCATTGCAGCGGTTCTATGCGTAGTATCTTTTCGATCTTGGCGGCAAAAGCCGGCAAAACTGGTTTAAGATAGATGGTCAATATCCTCATAGCGTTTAGTGCTGCCGTCAGGGTTTCGCGTGCATGTTCCGGATCTTCTTTGATTGCCTTCCACGGTTGACGGCCGTCGAAATAACGGTTCACTTCGTCTGCCAGACCGGTGATAATACGGACCGCTGCTGCGTAGTTGCACGATTCGTATTGTTTGGCTATGTCCTCGGCTCGCCCCTGGAGCCGCGACAGTAGTTCTTTTGCTTCTGATGAAACAGCACCTAATCGGCTTTGGAGTTGTTTGGTCAGCATAGGTACGGAGCGGGACGCCAGATTGGCTAATTTGCCCACCAGGTCGCTGTTCACTCGTGCGATAAGGTCTTCGGTACTAAGGTCGATATCTTCTGTACCTGGCCCGAGTTTGCAGGCATAGTAATAGCGTAAATATTGCGGATCGAGATATTTCAGATACGTCGCCGCGTTAATAAAGGTACCTCGCGACTTGCTCATCTTCTCGCCGTTGACAGTCAGAAAACCGTGGATAACCAGTCGTGTGGGCGTATTAAAACCAGACCCCATCAGCATAGCCGGCCAGAACAGGGCATGAAAATATGTGATGTCTTTCCCGAGAAAATGATGAATCTCTGTATCGGGATTATTCCAGTAATCGTCGAACTCACGGCCGGTTTTGTTACAGTACGCTTGTGTGCTGGCCATATAACCGATGGGCGCATCTAACCAGACATAAAAATACTTATCCGTTTCACCTGGAATGAGAAATCCGAAATAGGGAGCATCGCGTGAAATATCCCAGTCTCGCAGGCCCTGCTCGAACCATTCCTGCAGTTTATTGCGTACCTGTTCGTGTACTCGGTCGCCTGCGAGCCATTGTTGCAACTTATCGGTAAAATCGCCTAATTTAAAAAAGTAGTGTTTCGATTTGCGCCGCACTGGCGGCTTGCCGCAGATACTGCAACCGGCGTCTTTGAGATCGACCGGTGAATAAGTGGCATGGCAGACTTCGCAGGAATCGCCGTATTGATCGTCCGCACCGCACTTCGGACAGATGCCGCGGATAAAGCGATCCGGCAAAAACATTTTATCGTGTTCGCAATAGGCCTGTTCGATCTCACGGCTGACTATATGGCCGGCCTGGTTGAGTCGCTCGAAGATTGTTTCGCTCAGTTGCCGATTTTCGTCTGAATGGGTACTGTAGTAGCTGTCGAATTCAACCTCGAAACCGGTTAAATCACGCACATGCGCAGCGTACATAGTCTCGATAAGTTGTTCGGGGGTAATGCCTTTCTGGCGGGCACTGATCATAATCGGCGTACCATGAGTATCATCGGCACAACAATAGATACAGTCATGGCCGCGCATTTTCTGAAAACGAACCCAGATATCCGGCAGTATATATTCGACCAGATGACCAATGTGAATATGGCCATTGGCGTAAGGCAGAGCCGCGGTTACCAGAATTTTTCGCACTTTTTTCTTCTCCGTGTCGTCATTCTTACCAAAGTTTGTCATTCCTGCGAAGCATGCCCCTGCGGAGGCAGGGGGCAGGAATCCACTATTTTTTTCTGTCTTCTCTCTCGCCACTCACAACTCACCACTCACAACTGTTCTTACATTTTCTTTTTCTTTCTTCTGCGCCGACGGCGGCCGCTTCGTGATTTTTTCTGCTCTGCCTCAGCCGGTTCTTTTTGATCAGGATTGCCGGTTGCCGCTGTCTCGGCCGAGACGGTTTCAGTGTTTTTCTTTTCCGGCGGCGTCCTTCCTTCGGAGAGTGTCTTTGGCGGCACCCTTGTATTTGCCTGAGACTTTTGTGCTTTGGCTTCTTCTTCGTCGGTGTCTTTATAGTTCTGTTTGATTATTTCATCGTTGCTTATTGCTACGATACGTCCTGATTCCTCCAGTCTGATTTTTACTAATTGGGTCAGCACCTGGGCTTCTATTACGATACCTGTCCCGTCTTCGGTCAGTACTCGCGAATTTCTACGCGGCAGTTTTTTATGTAGTTCGGTATATACCTGGTCTTCGTAGCGCAGACAACACTTGAGTCGGCCGCATCGGCCCGAAATCTTTGACGGGTCCAGCGTGGCCTTTTGCAGCTTGGCCATACGCATATTGACTGGCTGGAGCACTTTCAGAAAGTTCTTACAGCAGCATTCACGGCCGCAGGTCTCATAATCGGCTACGAGCCGAGCTTCATCTCGCGCGCCGACCTGTCGCATCTCGATTCGTGTCTGAAATTCATGTGCCAGTTCTTTGACCAGGTCCCGAAAATCGACTCGACCGTCAGCCATAAAGTAAAATATCATACGTTCGCCGCCGAAGAGGTATTCCGCGTCGATCAGTTTCATTGACAGGTTTTTTTTATTGATCAGTTGTTGACAGAATCGCAGTTTATCTTTGATATTGGCGTCCAGATGATGTTGATCGTTGAGGTCCGTATTGGAGGCAAAGCGTACGACGGTACCGTGCGTACTGATCGGATAACTTGGCCCATTGGCTTTGTAATAGCGGTCTATTTGCTCGCTGGGGATCGTACAGGAGCCTCGACGATGGAAAAATGGCGATATAATCTCGCCTATTTCCATTCCGCGTTCGGTCTTGGCGACAACATGTGTTATGCCTGCCGGGATTTCTCTTTCTGAGTGCCGAAACTGTCCGACAAACCCCATTTTACCGTAACGGACCAGTATGCTGCGCCGCCGCCGTTGCCCTGACGATTTCGGTTGCCCGCTGATTTGGCCGCCGTTGCCGTCTCTGTTTCCCGGCCCGCTTACAGCATGGTCATTGTCGCCGGCGGTTCCATTATTACGATTATTTACCTGATTGTTTGTATTATCATTCATATATTTCTAACGCTTAAAATATCCTCTCATTGGCCCCTCACTTTAGTGAGGGGTTCACAATTCGCACAAATTTTCTTTCAATCGTTTTAACGGTTTTATGTCATTCCCGCCTACGCGGGAATCCATCCTGTCTTTTTTCTTTTCTTCTTTCTCTTTTGCTTTCTTCGCTACCTTCTGTTCAATCTGTTTTTCTCTCTTCTTTTCTTTTGTTATCTTTTGTTTTTTTAATCCGTGGTTAAATATTTTCTGTATTTCTTTATTCGTGTTAATTCGCGTTCATTCGTGTGCCATCTTTTCTCTTTTCTGATTTCTTAATTTCTTCCTATTGGATGTTGAACGTTGAATGTTGGACGTTCAATTCTTCTTCCACTCTTCTACTCGTTCACCTTTCTACTCTTCTGTCTTTCTCACAACTCACCACCCACAACTCACAACTCTTCTCACTTCCCCGCCAGCCAGTTTTCAACAAACACAGCCAAATCATTAAGATCGATCGTATCATCATCTATCAGGTCGCATAGCTCATTATAACCTGCCTGACCTGACGAAAGACCCCACGTCTCAGCCAACACGGCAAAGTCTATTAGATTAACACCGTCCCGACAGACAAAATCACCCGCGAGAAACTGCCATAATAGCTTCGGATAATCAATACCATCAACGCACATACGCCAGAAATCATCGGTACCGTTTATATCCTCACCCATAAAATCCCAACCGGCATCGGTGAACGTGCTTCGCATCTGCATTTCTTCGGTAGTTTTTGGCGTTCCGATGCCGTTGTAAGGCCCACCTGTCTCAATATTCCAGAAGCAGTAGATGATTGCGCCAGATTCGTTATATCCACACAAGCCACCGAGATCGTGTGAATTATCCCCACCGGTTACCGAGCCGGTTGCATAGCAGTTGTTGATGGCGCCTTCGTAATTTAATCCGCACAGACCGCCGAGATAATCATCACCGGTTATCGAACCGGTGGCATAGCAGTTGGTTATTGTACCATAGGGATTATATCCGCACAGACCGCCGAGGCGGTCATCGCCAGTTACCGAGCCGGTTGCATAGCAGTTGGCTATTGTGCTATAGTTATTGTATCCGCACAGGCCGCCGAGATAGCCCCCTCCAATAATCGAGCCGGCGGCATAGCAGTTGGTGATTGTGCCATCGTGATTCAACCCGCACAGGCCGCCGAGATAGCTCCTGCCGCTTACCGCTCCGGCGGCATAGCAGTCGGCGATTGTGCCATAGTCATTATATCCGCACAGGCCGCCGAGACAGCCCCCTCCAATAATCGAGCCGGCGGCATAGCAGTTGGTGATTGTACCATAGTAATTATGTCCGCACAGACCGCCGAGATAGCCTGAATCAGCCCCGCCGGTGATATTGATGTTTTCGATGCTGAGATCGTTTACAGAAGCGGATATTTTACTGAACAAGCCGAGGTAGTCATTATCTGCTCCTGCGGTATCGATAGTTATATTACAGATAATATGGCCATTGCCATCGAAATGGCCACCAAAAAAACCGTCAATAACAGCGGTAGTAAAAGTTTCGCCGCTGAGGTCGATGTCGGATGTCAGAATATAATATCCGTAGCGTAAGCTACTATTGGTACGGAATTCCGTAAAATCAGCATAGCTGTTTATCTGGAATGGATTATAAGAATATCCGCTACCCGAAAGAGTCGTAACGGGCGGAGATGGAACCAATGGCCCATCATCTGTTTGCCAGGTGAGTCTTGGGCAGTGTCCGCTTACTATTGTCCAGTAATCATCCTCACCGTCATTGGAATTACCGGCAAAGTCAAAACCAGCAAAACTAACGGCATCCTGCATCTGCAAATCGTTAAGTGCAGTCCCAAGACTATTGTCCGGTCCGCTAAACAGATAAAAATAGCAGTTGGTGATTGTGCCAGAGTAATTGCCCCCGCACAGGCCGCCGAGATAGACATCACCGGTAACCGAGCCGGTGGCATAGCAATTGGTAATTGTGCCGTAGTTCTCTCCGCACAGGCCGCCGAGATAGGCATAACCGGTTACCAAGCCGGTTGCATAACAGTTGGTAATTGTGCCGTAGTTCTCTCCGCACAGACCGCCGAAATGGTACTCACCGGTTACCGAGCCGGTGGCATAGCAGTTGCTGATTGTGCCATAGGAATTATCTCCGCACAGACCGCCGAGCCAGTTAGAATAATCCCCACCGGTAACCGAGCCGGTGGAATAGCAGTTGGTGATTGTACCATCGGAATTATATCCACACAGACCGCCGAGATACCAGGAATTATCCCCGCCGGTAACCGCTCCGGTGGCGTAGCTGTTGGTAATTGTGCCATTCGCGTTATATCCGCACAGGCCGCCGAGATACCAGGACCCGGCCCCACCGGTAACGTCAACGTTTTCCAGGCCGAGGTTTTTGACCTCTGCACTGGAACCTTCAATGCTGCCGAACAGACCGAGATAATCATTGTCTGCGCCTACGGTATCGATGGTTAGATTGCTGATGATATGGCCGTTACCGTCAAAAACACCTTCAAACGGTATGCCATTGAACTGCCAGTCTATATCAGGCGTATCCGGCGCAATAACAGCGGTGATATATGACCTGCCCGTTAGATTAGGATCGCAGGCCAGCTTCGTATGAACACCGCTTGACCAATAAGTTGCACTGTTGCACGGATCGGCGAACACGTCAAAATCCGCCAGATCTTCTATCAGGTACGCGGTTGACTCAGACAATCCGTCGCCGGGCAAAACACCGTTGGCTCCATAGCTGACACCAACCATAGAAATCGCCAACACCAGGCTTACCACTAAATTTTGTCGAGTACACATAATTAACAATCTTTCCGGTAAAGTTTTCATCCTCTTCCTCCATTCTTCCTGTCGCTGGGTGCCACCTTTCTGTATTTCAGAGAGGTGCTCTTCTTTTCTTCTCTTCCTTCGTTACCTTCTGTTCAATTTATTCTTCTGTCTTCTGTATTCAACATTTCTTTGATTCGACGTTGGACGTTGGGCGTTGAATGTTGGACGTTCAACTCTTCTTCCATTCTCTTCTGAATTCTGGATTCTCTTTTTCTCACAACTCACAACTCACAACTCTTAAATATTCTATCATAAGAGACTCGAAAAGCAAAGAGGGATTTAC
>DAOVXR010000172.1 GCA_030636065.1 Sedimentisphaerales bacterium
GCAGACAGCCAAATTGGGGCCGTTTCGGCCGGAGGGTCGGGGCAATTTGGTTGTCTGGGGGCCCGAACGAATTTTCTCGGCGGTAACACATTATTACTTAAGCTGTTATGAGTGTTGCACTTCAGATTAAAATTCAAGATTTGTATTCCTTTAACCTTTTGTAAGAACGCGGGTTATATGCAATTTTTACAATTTCAACTCTTATCCAGAATTTCCTTTAGCTCAGCAATTTCATCCGGGGTGAGTTTTTGCTCTTCGAGAAAGGCGGCCAGTATCGGTTTAAGTGCACCGCCGCGAACCCGCTCCAAAAAGGATTTTGTCTCGGTCTGTACGGATGCCTCCTCGGACACCAGAGGGTAGTAATGGTACTGCCGCCCTGTTTTCTCGAAGCCCAGGGCCTTTTTGGCAACGAGACGATTGATGAGCGTCCTTACAGTCCTGGGATTCCAGGCTGTCTTGTCGGACAGGGCGCTAATCACCTCGTTTGCCGTGACCGGCGAACGGTTCCACAAAACCTTCATCACTTCCCATTCCGCTTCTGAAATTTTTGGTTTGTTCGGCATATTTACCACCTGTTTCGATATTTGTTGCCTATGTATTACATTTGTAATACACATAAGTATTACACATGTAATCGGAAAGTCAAGTTGGAAAATACAAAATAATTGTAATATTTATAAGTTTTTGGAGTCTAACATATACATAGTGCGCGAAATCCCGATGTTTGACGCCAGCGCTAAAAGTTTAAGATATCTTGATTATTGGACCGGAAACGCGGGTTTTTATACGTTTTTTATGTTTTTGACGGTATCATCAAGCTCAAAACCTCGAAAAAACTCTTCCCTCCGCGGACAATTTCGGCTATAATCAAGGTTTCGTATGATGGAAATATCGTTACTGCTCGCCGAGTTCCGACCTGCTATATACCGACCCTGAAAATGTCCGGTAGAAATTTCCATAACTTCATAACTGGCAAGGTGTTACAACTGTATTTGTATGTTGGTTGATTATGATTCGATTTAAGGTATATCAAGAAGGAAAACCGGTTAAGCAAATGGCGCTGAATGGCTCTTATTTGTTTGGCCAGGACGATATACCGGTTCGCAGTCAGTTGGATTTCAGCAAAAGCGAGGTCTTAGGATTGCGACACAGCGATACCCCGGTCGGATTGATGGTCTTATGGGAGGTGGGCAAGTCCGGCAAGGTATTGCTTCGGACCACCCGTCTGCCGGAGACAAAAGATTCCTATAATCTCAATGTCGAACTGGCACGCGGCCGACTACACCGCATCAGTCAAAAGCGTGAAGAATGGGGTATGCTGGATATGGTTCTTACCGAAAAACAGCATGAACTTATCGATACTTCCCTTGAAAACTATATCGAGGCCCTCTGTAGCCTTGACAATCCGGAAAAAGCCGCCAGGGCCGCTGACGAATCGTTGATCTGGTCAATGCAGGCCGGCGAGAATATGGCTATGGGACTGGCGGAACAGTTACTGGAGAAAAGAAAGAAAAATCAGGGTATCGGCCGACATAGTTTCGGCTGCTGTATAGATACGTCTCGTATCCAGGACAGTACATATCTGAAGTATATCAAAGACCATTTCAGCTTTGTTACTCTGCCGATCAGTTGGCGCCAAATCGAGACAAAAGAACAGGAACGCAATTTCGAACTGCTCGACGAGTGGATCAATTGGCTCTCGAAGAATTACATCGCCATCAAAGTCGGGCCTCTGGTCAATTTTTCTCCCAATGCCGTGCCCGACTGGCTTTATATATGGGAAAATGATTTCGATCAGATTCGCGAAATGGCATACGATTATATTACCGATGTTGTCAAGCGCTACGCCAACAAGGTACACGCCTGGAACGTGATAAGCGGTATGAATGTCGAAAACTGTTTCAAGTTCAGTTTCGAACAAATTATCGAGATAACCCGTTCGTCCGTACTGGCTGCCCGACATTCATCTCCACGCTCGATGATCCTGATCGAGATTTCGGAGCCGTGGGGCGACTATTACGCCTACAATCAACGAACCATCCCACCAATGATCTACATCGACATGATCTGCCAGAGTGGTGTTGGCTTCAACGCCCTGGGAATCAAACTGCGCTTCGGCCGCGGCGGCGGCGGGATGCTGACCCGTGACCTGCTGGAAATATCCAGCCTGATCGACCGAGTCGGAATTTTCGGCAAAAGTGTCCACCTTACCGACGTGCAGGTTCCCAGCGCACCCGACCCACGCGATAACAACGGCCGTGTCGGAGAGGCCGGCTACTGGCATAACAAATGGTCCGAACAGGTCCAGGCCGAGTGGTTCGAACAGGTTTATCGGATAGGCCTGAGCAGGGCTTACGTCGAGACAATTACATGGCAGGACCTCGTGGACAAAACAGACGGTATCCTCCAAAACGGCGGCCTGCTTAAAAGCGACTTTACTCCCAAGCCGGCTTTCATAAAGCTCTGCCAATTGAAAAAAGACCTTGTCCGTACCAGCCGCCGTGGACAGAAAACACAAAAAGGCGACACTCAATAGCATACAAAGTGGTGAGAAGAAAGTAAAAAGAGTGGTGAGTGGCGAGTGGCGAGGATGGCCGGCATTTCGATTACAGCCTTGCCCATAAATTGGCTAACTGAACAAATTTTTCGGGGCTGACAGTTTCACCGCGAGCATCAGGATCAATGTCCGCTTCCAACAACAATTGCGGGAGCGGGTTTTGATCCGTGCTCTTAAAGCCGTCTGATATGCAATTCCTTATCTTCTTGCGGCGATGGCCCAGCAGCAGATCAACCGTTTGTTTAAGCAGTTTTATGTCCGCGACGGACCGGTATTTTTTGTCATCACGGCGCCAGGCGATCATAGTGGATTGAACCCTGGGCGACGGATAGAATGCCTGCGGCGGCAGATCGCGTATCTTTGTTACATATCCGGTCGATTGCATCAGGATACTCAACATCCCATACGCTTTTCGACCCGGCTCGGCTATCATCCGCTCAGCCACTTCGGTCTGTATGGTAACAAACATCGCGTCAGGGATATTCGTGTCTAAAAGCAGATTCACAATCAACGGCGAGGCCGCCTGATAAGGAAGATTGGCAATCAGGTAAAACGGACTACGCAACCGTTCACATGAACAAGTTATACAATCGAGAACACAAGGGTTAATGACGCTTTTGCTTGCAAGCACGTCCCCTTCGACAAAGGTGATATTATCGAATTGAGCTAATTCCGATTTGGCGATATTAATCAGAACCCGATCTATTTCAACCGCCGCTACCGCCCCGGCCGATTCGGCCAACAGTCCCGTCAGAGAACCGGTCCCGCAACCAATTTCAAGAACAGTCTCATCTCCCTTTAATCCGGCTGTTCCGACCAGCAATCGCATTAAGTTCAAATCGACAAGAAAGTTCTGACCCCATCTATGCCGTGGTGAAACATCCGCCGCCCTGAGTAATTGTTGTATCTGCTGCTTGGTGTGAGGCACTAACGGGTCCTTAACTTAACGTAACATTTTACGGACTTTTTTTTATTTCAACCAATTCGCACGCCAGTTTTATGGCTTCTTTCATACTGTTGGGATTTGCCTTATTGCGTCCGGCGATGTCGAATGCCGTACCATGATCTACGCTTGTGCGTATGATGGGCAGTCCGATTGTTACGTTCACCGCTTTATCAAAAGCCAATAATTTTATAGGAATCAGCCCCTGATCGTGATACATAGCAACAATCGCGTCATAGCAATTATTCTGCAGAGCGTTATAAAACAGAGTATCGGCAGGGAACGGCCCTACCACATCGATGCCTGCCTCCTGCGCCATCAGGATTGCCGGTTCGATAATGCGTTTTTCTTCATCGCCGAATTGGCCTTGTTCGCCGGCATGTGGGTTAAGGGCTGCTACCGCGATTTTGGGTCTGGGCACCGCGAACCATTCTTTCAGTGCGTCATTTACAAGGTTAATCGGATCGAATATCCGACCGATAGTGAACTTATTGCGAATCGCGAACAGTCCCTCATGGATGGTCGCCAGTACCACCCTGAACGGCCCACCGACAAACATCATCGCCGAACACTTGGCACGGCAGCGATGGGTCAACAATTCCGTATGACCGGGGTACTTGAAACCGGCCATGTGCCACGATTCTTTACTGATCGGCGCGGTAACGACAGCGTCGATCTTACCGGCAAGGGCGTCGTCGATAGCATCACAAACAAACCGCATCGACGCCTGTCCGCCAAGTGAACTGGGCTGTTTGATATTGTTACTGAACCAGTTAATCTCATCGTAATCGCCGACGACAACAGATTGTGGGTAATTCCTGTTTATTCGTTCGTGCTGGTCGCGCCACCAGAACACATCCAGCTCCGCCGTATCCGCCGCGTAGGCCAATAATTCATTAAGTCCATAAATAACAAACCGTCCCCGCCTTCGAATCGCCGGGTCCGCCAACACCTTGACGATTACCTCCGCTCCGATCCCTGCCGGGTCGCCCATCGTAATGCCAATCACCGGTTTGTTATCGTTGGGAATCATCATCTACCCACAAAACCTTGTTCACGCAATTTATCCAGGGTCAACTTTGCCTCGGCCGAGTTTTTTGGCAGTATCTCATCCAGTTTTTTGCGAATCCATTTACCGATCATATCCGTTTCCAGATTGATCTTGTCGCCCTTTTTTTTGTGTATCAGATTGGTTTCTTTCAAGGTTGTGGGAATCAGCCAAACGCTGA
>DAOVXR010000063.1 GCA_030636065.1 Sedimentisphaerales bacterium
AAAGCAAAAGGTCAGCGACGCCGTTGAAGACATGGCCGCTGAACTGATCGATTTCCAGGCCCGCCGTCAAAGTTCACCCGGCATCAGTTTCCCATCCGACACCACCTGGCAGACGGAATTCGAACAATCTTTCCCCTACCAGGACACCAAAGATCAGGCCGCCGTCAATATCGACATCAAAAATGATATGCAGTTATCCCGTCCTATGGACCGCCTGCTCTGCGGCGATGTCGGGTACGGCAAAACCGAACTGGCCATCCGCGCCGCGTTCAAGGCCGTCGAACACGGCAAACAGGTCGCCGTCCTCGTCCCTACCACTGTTTTGGCCCAGCAGCATTACCGTACTTTTACGGAACGACTCGCCGATTTCCCTTTTGTTACCGAGGTCATCAGCCGCTTCAAAACCGCCGGACAGGCCCGGAACATCATCGAACGCACCGCTCAGGGTCGGGTTGACATCCTCATCGGCACTCACCGCATTCTGAGCAAAGATGTTCGATTCAGGGACCTTGGTTTGATTATTATCGACGAGGAGCAGCGATTTGGCGTCGCGCATAAGGAACGGCTTAAACACATGCGCGTAACCGTGGATATTTTAACCATGACTGCTACGCCCATACCGCGTACCTTACACATGGCATTGTTGGGCATTCGCGATATATCTTCGCTCACTACTCCGCCTTTGGACCGTCGCAGTATCGTTACCGAGGTCTGCCCTTTCGACGAACAGCGTATCAAAGCCGCCATCCTTCGCGAACTGAACCGACAGGGCCAGGTTTATTTCCTGCACAATCGCGTACAAAGCATCCATAACACCGCCGATTCCCTCAGGAGCCTTGTCCCTGAAGCCCGAATCTCTGTCGCTCACGGCCAAATGTCAAAGAATGAACTCGAAAAACACATGCTTGATTTCGTCAGTTATAAGGCTGACGTTCTTGTTTGCACCACCATCATCGAATCCGGCCTGGACATACCAAACGCCAACACTATTATCATTAACGACGCGGATCGTTTCGGCCTGGCCGAACTGCATCAACTTCGCGGCCGCGTCGGACGATATAAAAATCGCGCCTATGCTTATATGCTTTTGCCTTCCAAGCGATCAATCAATCCCACAGCCGCCAAAAGACTCATGGCCATAGAGGAATATTCCCAGCTCGGCTCCGGCTTTCGTATCGCTTTGCGAGACCTGGAAATCCGCGGCGCCGGCAATCTTCTCGGTATCAGGCAAAGCGGCCACATCGACGCCGTCGGCTACGAACTTTATTGCCAACTGCTCGCTGCCGCCGTCCGCCGACAGCGGAAGGAGCCGGAACCGCTCAGGGTAACTACTCATTTGGAGCTTAAGATCAGCAACCATATTCCTCGTAGTTATATCACGGTGGACCGACAGCGAATGGACGTCTATCGCCGTTTGGCAATATCATCCGGCAGCGAAGACCTGGATCAACTTGAAAAAGACCTGACTGACTTGTTTGGCCGGCCCCCTCGTTCCGTGCGGGACCTGCTCCAACTGGCCGAAATTCGCATCCTTGCCTCCCGCTGGTCTATCCGCAGCATTATCCAGAAAGAACCTGACCTGATATTCAAACTTGAAGAGGCGGCCTCCGCCCAACATCTTTTCGCTAATACCCCCGGCAGCGTCCGCGTTCCCGACCAACACACCGTCCACCTCCGCCTGACCCCAAGGTATTTCGAATCATCCACCACCCTAATGGCCACCCTCCGAAAAATACTCAAACACTCTGAATAGCCGCGCAGGATGGGCTTTAGTCCATGCCGATTTCCAGGCTACGATTTAATCCACTGGTAAAGACCTGGTAAAGCTATGGTTGTCCATGGTACGAAAGTTACGAGTATTTGCACAATAAACATAGGTATCAGGAATTTCAGGACATGGGGCATCATCTCGGCCATGCGAACCCGGCCCACACCGCTGGCAACAAACAGTGTCGTACCCACCGGCGGTGTTACTAATCCGATAATCAGATTCGTTACTACGATTACGCCAAAATGGACTTCGTTAATTCCTAAAGCGGCGCCAACAGGCAGCAGCACCGGCGTTACAATCAGCAGGGCGGCACCGGCATCTAAAAACATTCCCACTATCAGAAGAGAGATATTCAGAACAATCAGAACAAGTATCTTGTGAAGCACAAAAAATGTTCCGGGACTCAGGCTGTCTCGAAAAGGCTCAAGCATTCCTTCACAACCGCCCAGCAGTCCTTTGGCCAAAATCTGGGGCAGGTAGCCCAGGGTTAAGACCCACTGGAATAACATAGCGGCGCAAAGTAGAAAACTCAATACCGTTGCGGTCTTGCCCGCGGTTACGAAAATTGCGGAAAGATCACGTAATTTTATTTTTCGATAAACAAAAAGACCGACCAGAAGCGCATAGATTACCGATACTGCTGCCGCTTCGGTAGCGGTAAAAATCCCACCCATAATACCGCCGAAAATAATCAATATCAAAATGATGGCAAAAATTGCATCCCCGGCACTTTTGAGCAGTTCCATAAAACCTGCTTTAGGCGCAATCGGCACTTTTTGCCTGCCGGCATACAGGTAACTTACTATCATTAACCCCAGGCCAAACAGTATGCCGGGTATAACGCCGGCCATGAATAATTTTTCAATCGAGACATTTGCTATTACACCATAAAGCAGCAGTACCATACTGGGCGGAATCAAGGCGCCGGTCGTACCTGAGCAGGCTGACAGGGCTGTGGCAAACGAGCGCTGATAGCCCTGTCTGGTCATTGTCGGTATCATTACTCCGCCGATTGCCGCACATGTGGCACTTGAGGCGCCCGATACTGCGCCGAACATCTGACAGGATAATGTGGTTACCATCGCCATTCCGCCGCGACGATGCCCTACTAATGCGCAGCAGAAATTGGTTATCTTCTGCGATAACCCGCCTTTATTCATCAGGTCGCCTGCCAAAATAAACAATGGCACGGCGATGAACGGGTAAAATGAAGTCATCGACCGGCTCATCTCCAGCCCTACCATTATAGGGTCAACACCGAGATACAAAAGGGCCGCTAAAGATGATATTATCATGCAGAAAACAACCGGCACACCCAGTAATAACAATACAAAAAATGTCAGGAACAATATAATCGTCATATTAGTGATTTTTCTTCCGCAATTTCCATAGTCATGATTTTTTCCTCCCGTGGTTTCTGCACGCCGGAAAAATCCCGGATAAAATTACGCAGTGCGTAGATCAAAACAAACAGACAACCGATCGGACAGGCCATATAAACCAGCGATCTGCTTACTTCTGTGGCGGGCATTACCCAGTTGCGAAATTCTATCGTTACTTTTGTGCCCCAGAATATAATCCCCGTAGTCATAATTATGCATACCAGTTCGCTGAAAAGCCTGACCGGTCTTTTCGCTCCGGCCGGTAAATGCCTGGCCAAAAAGTCAAACGCGTAGTTCGCCCTGTCTCTCATTCCTACAGCCGCACCCAAAAAGGTCAGCCAGACCATCAGCATCATAGCCACCTCATCACCCCAACTCAGCGAAAAGTTCAGCACAAAACGGCAAAACACATTGACTGCAACAACGCCGGACATAGAGGCCAGAGTAATAAGGATCGACGTTTCCAGAATTCGGTCGAGAATGCGAAACAAAAGCTTCATTTGCAGGCCTCCCCCCTGATCCGGGTAAGTAATCCACGCTGAACTTTTGGGTACTTTTTGAAAAATTCTTCGTAGATTGGCTGAACACTTTCGGTGAACTCGGTTATATCGTCGGTTTCATTTACCACCACTTTTTGCTTTTCCATATCGAGCATTGCCTCTTTAACAGCCTTGTCCCAGAGCGGGTTGAAATCTTCGAGTATTTCGACAGGAACAGTCCTGATTATCTCATAAAGCTCAGGTTTTTTTTCTCTAAGGCCGTCAAACCAGTCACGATTGACTACGATAATACTCTGATTGGCAAAATGTCTCGTCATGGAATAATTCGTACATCCTGCCTCGTAATACTTTTCGGAGACAAAAAGCTGGGGATTGTTCTCAGCACCATCGACCAGCCCGGTTTTGAGGGACTGGAATACCTCGCTGGCCGACAAAGGCGTAGCGCTGGCACCCATATAATTTATAGCGTTGACCATAATCGGGCTTTCCATCACCCTGATTTTAAGGCCGTTGAGGTCTTGCGGACGACGTATTTTTATGCCTTTGGTATTGAATATATTGCGAAAACCTATAGGGTAAAACACAAGACCCTGTAATTTATATTCTCTTAGCCCATCCAGAATTTCGCGTCCGACCGGCCCGCTCAGAGCTTTTTTTTGATGCTCTTCATTGACGAACAAATAAGGCATATCCAGCAGACCAAAAACCGGATCAACGGTCGCCAATACCGACGTTGTGCATTGAACCATCTCGATCACGCCAAGATAACAGGTCTCCACCAATTTCCTTTCCGAGCCTAACATGCCCGAATCGTAAAACATCACCTCGATTCTGCCGTTTGACCGTGCCTCAAGCCTGTCCTTTATCATTTTGGCTGTAATCCACCCCCCGTTCGCGGGATTCACCTCCAATGCAAAACGAAACGACAATTCAGGCTCTGGTTTTGAATTGTTCTCTAATTCCCCGGCATTACGGCTTTCTCTGCCAACAAACACAAAAACAACCGCAAGTAAAGCGATTGCGAATAATATTTTGGTTATCTTTTTCATCGAAACCTTTTGCCGATGGGTGGCAGCGTCTGATGTAATCATCAGGCGATGGCGATTTTTTGTTGTGTGCAATATGGATTTTTTCATTAACACCGGACTTTGCGCCGGATGCTTTTTTCAACCGTTTCAACGGTTTTTGGCTTATAAGTGAACCGGCACCCTTGATCAAACTCAAAAATATCGGTTTTTCTCGATAGTTTCCAATAAAATATCGACATTTTCGTATGGAGTTTCAGGCTGAAAGTAGTTGGGAATTCCGACAATTATTCCGCCATATTCCTTGGCCGCTTCCATGCAGCAAAGAGCCTCATTCTCAACATCTTCTCGGCTGCCCTGACTGAGTGTCCAGGAACTTATATTTCCCATCAGTGTTAATTGGGGGTATCGTTCCCTCAATTCTTTCAAACCCATGCCGGCCCTTCTGTCAACTTCGAAATAACAATCAATTCCCGACTCGCCCAGGAGAGCATCGGCAACCGGCCAAAGATCGCCGTCACTGGCAAAGAAATAATAAACCTTGTGTTCATGACAAAAGTTCACAACCTCTGTCAGTCCGGGAAGAATAAGCTCTCTGAAAAGTTTCAGCGAATACATAGGCCCATGATCGGAGGCAAAATCCATACCTCCGAGGAAACACTCGAACCCCAATCCGGCAAGGAATTCGATATTTTTTTTACATCTGATAACCTGTAATGCAATCAAAGCCTTTACTAATCCGGGATCAAGTAACATCGCCTCTAACCAGATATTCATATCTGCTAAAGGAAGGCCCATCTCCATACCGCCGAAGGCTTCGACCATCTTTTCTTTGCCATATTCTTTTTGTGCCCTTACTTGAAGTACGAAATCTTCTTCCGAAGGCTTATAGCCGGGTTCGGTTTTCTCTGATTCTTTAATCAATTTTCTCAGGTCGTCCAAGGTGCATTCTCTTGGGTGGTAATAGAAATAGCTTGTCTGTTCACTAACCGGGTCATGGCGTAAAATTTTCCAGTCCTTTTGTTCTCCGTGTTCATAAAGATACGTATATTCATCAATTTTTTTAGTTGGACACTCTGGCGCACGCCAATATTCCGGCCTCATAATGTCCTGCTTGGTCAACAATGAAACATCAACGGCATCCCGGTATGAGCGGTCTAAAAATTCATCATGCCAACCTTCGTGCCATGATTTCGCTTCGCGCCACTGTTGAATGCCGCCGCCGACAAAAGCGTCTCTGCCGAGAACATAGCTGCCCATCTTTCCGGAAAAGCCCCTGTGGTTCACTGGGATTATACTATTCTTTTCTCTTCGTAGGGCTTTCCTGACTTCTTCTTTGGAATCCATAATCTACCTCAAAAAACCTTTCTCTGAATAAAGGACTTAATTGCCGAACAACAAAAATACGTAAATTTTCACTCAAGTGCTGTTGGAAAAAATAGTCCCGTAGGGACGTTTGATAATAGCCCAGCGATTTATCGCTGGGAAACCTGTTTTTATATTATTTTAGTCCCGCAGGGACGACTGAAAATAGTCGGGTGGCACCTTTCTGTATTTCCCATAGGTGTCTTAATCGACTTTTGTTATTCATTATTTGTAACTATTCAGCCGTGTGCAATAGACGAGTTTTCTCATTAGCACCGGACTTCAGCCCGGTGTTGGGTGTCTCGCCGAACGTCTTTTTCAACCGTTTCAACGGTTTTTTGCATACGGCTGAACGCTTACCATTATTCTTAATTGATTCCTCATTCGGGCTTCTTAATTCGTCATTATCCCTGTAGAGTGGGCCTGGGCGTCGCGTTTATTAGCTGTACATACTATAACACTATTTGAGGCAACTATCTATAAAATTGGATAGCTACATCCGCCATGTGTTATAACTCCTAATTTTACATCTTCGCCATATCGCTTCATTTCAGAATCGACCGCCTGCTGTAAATCAGAAAAATAGCTCATTTTCATAACACGAGCGTATTCGGACCCGACTTTCTCAGAGACAAGACAAAACCTTTTACGTTTTCTCATTCTGCCGAGAGTTACACCTCCCGATACAGCGATTGGGTCCGTGGTTTTACCTTGGTACGCATCTTTAAGAAGCTGTTCGGGGTCATCATTGCCGATGTAATCGGCAAATTCCGGGTGAGGCCCAAAGCCTTCCGAACAGTCTGTTACTAAAATTATACTCCCGCCTGAGGTGGTCCAGAGATCAGGACCAAAAACAGCTTTTGTAGCCTGCCAAAAATCAAGAGTTGCGGGGTAAGAGCTACTTACAGCTATATCCACTTTTTCTTTTGCTTTTATCCCGAAGACATTTTTCATAAGCTCGACACCTTTCCGATGAGCCTTTATGAAATGACCGGCAACAGCATTATAGACCTGCCCCTGATCGGTAAGAATAAAGTTGAAAATAAAATCAAGGCCTAACATTTCGACCCATTTTTCCATACTTTCCCGACTTGGACTTGTAGACGCTCCGAACATATTTTCCGGAGTAGATGAATATTGCAAATGAAACGAAGCCACCGTTTCTTCTCCCGCCACGCCTGGGAATATTATCTTGGCCCCGCCGCCGCATCCCGCAGCCGGATGGGGTACGATAGCTCCGAGTCCGATTTTAATATCTGCGCAGGCGACTCTTTTGTCTATCCGGATATCGATTCCGTCATCGGCCTTCCCGATCTTTATCATACCGTTTTTTTTATCTTTGAACTCTGAATTATAAACCTTCACTCGCGAATAAGCCTTTTGGCCGACTTTTGCGATCATTTCAGCTTCGGTCATTGGTCGATGAGTTCCCAATGCTATGACGATGAATATGTCTTTGTCGTTTATGCCGGCAGAGTTCAATCTTTCGAGCAGTGAAGGAATAATTAGATAGACAGGCGTTTTCCTGGTTATATCATCACAAATAATACAAACTCGTTTCGTACCCGAACTTTTTTTCTGCTTTACGATCTGTTCAATTTTTTCCGAACCTATCGGCCTCTGTAAAACCTGTTCGATCAGTTTTTGCGGGTCTTCAGGTACTTCTACCTTATTCGGGCGTAGAATCTCTGATAGATTCTTCTCTGGAATCTCAAAGGTTACCGTTCTGTTATCATTGTAAGGTATTGAAATTTTCGTCACATCAACTCCCCTGTCTCGCTGGTGTATTAGAGTTTTTGTAATTTGTTTATTTGTAACCGTTCTTAAGTAGGGCGGGCCGTGCCCGCTATCTGCTTACCCGATGTCAGGTGGCAGCATCCCGCCTGAGGCGGGGCGATGGTCTTGTAAGGTGGGGCACTGCCCCACGCATTTTTCTTACGCCCTGAAAGGGCAAAATAGAATAGCCCAGGGCAACCAGGCTGTGTCGCAATTATGTAAAAACACAGCCCACACAAACTTGTTGCCCTTGTTCACAAGCAATTTTCTATAACAGGCAAAATTCGGACATGGTTTCATCCAATTTTGCCACCAATATTGCATTCTAC
>DAOVXR010000337.1 GCA_030636065.1 Sedimentisphaerales bacterium
CATAAAGGACTTTCGGTCCCATTTACCGGCCTTGAGCGAGTTACAGCCCTGGACGATATGACGAGAAAGAGCCATCATCAGGGCGATGGAATGCTCGGCGGCACTGATGGTATTGCCGTCGGGCGTATTCATTACCACGATCCCTTTTTGGGTCGCTACCGGAATATCAATATTATCGACGCCTACTCCTGCACGGGCGATTGCCTTCAATCGACCGCTGTTTTCCAGTACTTTGGCGGTAACCTGACTACCGCTGCGGATAATCAGACCGTCGAAATCACCGATAATCGAAGCCAGCTCGTCCTCGCTAAGTCCTGTCTTGACAGTTACCTCAACGTCATCCATCCCGGCCAGCAGGTCCAGCCCTTTTTGGGCCAATTTGTCTGATACCAATACCTTAATCACAGCGATAGTCCTTTCGTTTCAAGGTTACTCCATATCTCACACTCGACCTGTTCTCCTGGTTCGCCCCAGGTATCGAGTGCCTGAAACCCAAATATTATGGTCATTTTTCAACCCTTGTCCAGTTTATTTTCTATTGGACATTGCACTTTTTTGCTTGCGTCCGACTGACGGGCATATTAGGCTGCCGGCATTGTGCTATGAACAGTGTGTGATATGGATGGTAACAAATGCTCAGGGCGTATATCAGCAGGGATAACCTTCGTCATAACGCTGCGGTACTCAAAAGCCGTTGCGAAGCCGGGACTAAGCTGTGCGTCGAGGTAAAAGCCGACGCCTACGGACACCATGCCAAATTGGTGGTTCCCTGTCTTGTCGATTTGGCTGATATGTTTGCCGTGGCCTCTATTGAAGAGGCCGAGGAAATCTATCCACTTCTTCAGAACTTTCGGGATAAACCCATTCTTGTACATCGCCCTTTGTTTGCCGGGATGGATGTCCGGCAGATCGAACTTGCCCGGACACGTGGGTTTCATTGTACGATTTGTTCACGGGAAGGGTTGCGATACGCACGGGAAGGGCTGCGATACGCAGCGGAGCAACTCGATGGTTCACTGCCTGCTTTGAATGTACACCTGCAAATCGATACCGGGATGGGACGGCTTGGTTGTCCCGATCAGGATGCCCTTATGTTGTTGCAATTGATCGAACAGGATAAAAATTTCTGTTTGAGGGGCGTTTATACCCATTTTGCCGCCGCTGATGAGGACGATTTAAGTTTTACTTACGAGCAGCTTGGCCTCTTTCAGAATTTTCTCGCCGATAGCGGTTTGGATCAGCACAACGACATCCTCAAACACACCGCCAATACATCAGCGACATTGCGGGTTCCACAGGCCCATTTTGATATGGTACGTTGTGGGATCGGAATTTACGGGTATCGTGATTTTATAAATGGCGTTGCCGAGCCGGTTAATTTACTGCCTGCTCTTCGTATCGAGGCAACGCTGATACAGGTCAAGAATCTCAAGGCTGGACATTCGTGCGGGTATGGCCGCGCGTTCATTGCCCCGCGTGATATGACCATCGGGATAGTTTCGGTCGGTTATAATGATGGGTTACTGCGGAGTTTGTCTAACCGGGCTGTCTTTCGGTATGGCAAGCTGTATTTGCCCATTATCGGCCGAGTCAGTATGGACCTGACTATTATCGATTTGAGCCTGGTGAATAACCCTGCCGAGGGGATGAAGGTAATCGTCATCGACGATCAGCCGGACAGTCTTTGTAACGCCGCCGCCCTGGCCAAACAGGCCGACACCATCCCCAACGAAATCCTCACCTCCATCGGCAACCGCGTCAAACGCGAACTGATCTGATACCACAGCACAATTTAATAACGGAGTCATCATGAGATATCCTGAAGCCGGCGTGGCCAAGCCATTGAATTGTTACTGACATAATTACCTCCTGAAACTGCCTATCTAAATTGATTGGATTAGTTTTTACTCTGCCACTATAATGCGCCAGGAAGTAAATGCAAGATATGAACAAATTATACGCACCGCGTATAGGAATCCACGCGAGCGAAACCGTAATATTTTGTCGTAAGGTTTTTGCCCGCGAATTAACGGGAAAATTTAATCGTGAGCACTATGTATCCATTATTCGCAGATATTGCCGACCGGGCGGTGTTAGTCATCGGCGGCGGCCATGTAGCCGAGCGCAAAGTGCTTGGGCTGCTGGAATCGGGCGCCCAAATAACCGTGGTCAG
>DAOVXR010000248.1 GCA_030636065.1 Sedimentisphaerales bacterium
AGGAGATAAATCTTACAACAAGTGAAAAATCCGAACCAGTCGATCACCAACTGGTCAGCACCGCAAGGAAAATGTCCGGCAAAATTGTTACTAATGATTATAACCTCAATAAAGTGGCCAGCCTTCGGGGCATCGGGGTAATCAATGTCAACGACCTTGCTAATTCACTGAAAACCGTCGTCCTGCCAGGCGAATCGCTACGAACAAAACTGGTGAAACCCGGCGACCAACACGGACAGGGCATCGGCTATATGGAAGATGGAACCATGATTGTGGTCGAACAGGGCCGCCAAAGCATCGGACGAGATATTGAAGTGATAGTTACCTCTGTCCTGCAAACCTCTGCCGGGCGAATGATCTTCGGGAAATTACCCGATCGCAATAACAATAATCACAGAAGATGACCGGCGGCTGAGCTGGACGGGGGTATGGCCGGTAAAGTAACAGAAAAAGTCGCACCGCTGGGGACGTTGCCGTCAACAGTAACAGAACCCCCCAATATCCGGGTAAGCTCCCTGACAATAGCCAGGCCAAGGCCGGTGCCGGAGTGGGCGCGAGTAACAGAGCCGTCAAGCTGATGAAACTTGTCGAAGATTATTTCACGATCCTCAGAAGCAATGCCGGGACCTGTATCGGAAATCGAAATACGAATAAACGGACCGCTCGAACCGTCCGAAAGAACCGGTTGCGCGATAAGAGCGTCTTTGTCAAGCAAACGGGCAATTATGTCGATGCGGCCGTGCTCAGGCGTGAACTTGATGGCATTGTCGAGCAGATTAAACAATATCTGCTGAAGCCTGGCAGGGTCGGTCTCGATCGTCGGTAAATCCCCGACAATATCAAGATTGACCGAAAGCTTTTTCGGCTCAAAAAGCGGACGCGTCAGATTAACCAACGCCTCGGTGATAATCCCAATAGAACACTTTTCCCATTTAACCCTGATTTTACCGGCCTCGATACTGGCAAGGTCCAACAGTTCGTTAATAATGTGCAGCAGTAGTTGACCTGATTCGAGAACATTGCCGACATAACGCGAAGCCTTTTCGTCACGCTGCGACTGGGCACGCTCTTTCAGGATTTCAGCAAACCCGATTATGGCATTAAGCGGAGTACGCAGCTCGTGGGAGACGTTAGCGAGGAATTCGCTTTTCAATTTATTGGCCTCGAACAAGGCAACATTCTTGGTTTCCAGTTCGCCCAGTCGTAAATCGAGCGCGCGATTGGTCTCACGAAGACGATCATGGGCAAGCTTCAAACGCGACAACATCTGGTGGAATGCCTGGGCCATTTTTTCGTATTCGTCGCCTGTTTTGATCCCGGCGGTAATGTTGAGCGCGTCTTTCCATGCATCCTGTGAAAGTTCGGCAGGATTGTCGGCGTCGGCTGATTCGAGTGTGATCTTGTCGGCGGCCTCGCGAAGAGAACGAACAGGCAACAGAATAAAACGCTGGGTAATCAAATAAAATGTAATAACAGCGCAAATACAGGAAAGCAAACCACCCACAACAATAAAAATGCGATTAAACAATAATATCGTACTGGTTTGGTCGGCGGGCAACAAAACCGATATTACACCGACGAGTTGACCTTCGGTAAAAGGGGCAGCGCCTGCGGAAGGCGCGGCAGCCGGTAAAGGAGCGGCGTCAGCCGGCGAAACAGTGTGGCAGCCGGCGCTAAGGCAACTGTTGTCGGCGCGGACGGCACAAAGAAAACGGGCCGGCTGATATGCCGTCGCGGCAGGAGGCTCGGCAGGGAGAGAAACACTTTCCGGTTCGGTCAGAAGCGATTGGGGGGCAAGCTGCGAGGTTTGCAATTCAAAAATTTCATTTATTTCTGGGTTTTCGAGAAAAAGCGTAACACCCTTTCGCAAAAAAGGATCGTCAGGGACGGTATCGAGAAAAAACTTATCGAGTAACTCGGTATTGTCCGCGATTCCCGGCTGGGGCAGAGACAGCCATCTTGTCAAAGGACGGGATGAATCAGTTTCCGGCGGCACGGATAAAGAAGGGACCTTGGCTGAGTCGCTCATCTCGGCAGCGTCGCGGAAATGACGCAGACGCAAATGATGGACCTCAGACTGGGCGAGTTCGCGCTTGCCCTGCTCGACGAGCTTGTCCATCCAGCGATAGGGAACAAACAAACCGGCGGCAATAATAAGCAGAACGGCAAAAGCAAAGGCTATGCGACACTTGGCCGCAAGGGAAAGCGAAACTCGATACCACTTTGACATAAAAACCACCACAATCAATATACAGACAACATGACTGAACGCTTAACGATTATAAAGCAACTGTCGAAAAACCGCAAGATGGTAGTTGGACTGGACAGACGCTGCCGCCCGTCGCCAAAAATAATGACCAGGCGCCCGATTGTAAGACGATTTCCAACCCGCAATTAATTGGCCGAACCGGTATTTAAGTAGGGTGTGATACATCGCACCATTTGATATAGCCCCTGCTGTCAAGCATGGGTTCTTTACCAGCCCCCGATGTAAAACATGTCCCCGCGTAAGCATGGTTTCCGGTTTCAGCCCTGAAAGGGCGAAAGAAAGCAATTGATAAAAAGCGTGAACGGTTACAACACCGCAAAGACCAATCTCTTCACACAGTTTTTTGTGATGTATTCTAATTCCTTTGGCACTGATAGGTCGTCCGTTGGGTGTGCGGTTACTTTTTTCGCCGTTGAACACGAATTCCGTGTTATTTGGTTCAGACTTAATATATTCCGCCAGTAGTCTTTCTGTCTCAGAAGCCAAGCAATTGAGTCTTTCAAATCGCCTTTGCTCTTTGTTTCTTGGCATTCGTATATATGTTTTTCCACCTTTCTGGAAAATACAGTCTTTTGTTAGGTATGGGAAATCTCCCGCATAGTAGAAACAATTTACCGCCAAATAGTAGATGGTCTGATACTTGAGGTTTGAGATCTTGGCCAACTTGCTGAACGCAGCTTTGGTAATTGCTCTTGGCTTATCCGAAACCTCTGTATTGGGTAGTTCGATATGCCTTTCCCAATAACGGATAACACGTTCAACATCGGTATTCTGTGGGATCAGATATCTCTTACAGGTGTTTAATACCATCTTGATTTTCGTAAACTTAGTTCTGACCCACAAATTTTCATTCGTTACGCTCTTACGTTTTTTTGGCTCACTGCACGTCTTCTTATAAAAATTGGCAATATCCACTTCTGACACTTCGGATATGCATGTCTTGCCGATTGTCTTCCTGAAGAAGTTCCACGCTGACTTTTGCCCACGTTTCTCTGTACCACAGATGTTCTTTCGCTCAAGGTGAAACTCGAACAACTCCTGTAATGATACTTTGCCTTCGTGAATGGGCAAATCTTTGAGTTTTCTGACTTGTTCCCATCCAGCCCCTAGTGCTCTGTAAATCTTCAATTTACAGGTTCTTGCTGGTATCCAACGGGCATCTACTGTGCCAGAAATGCACGACCTGCATAGCAAGGCTTCGTTTTCTTCCTTGTAGCTACCCATTGGGTGCTATGCGGTAACACG
>DAOVXR010000072.1 GCA_030636065.1 Sedimentisphaerales bacterium
GGAGCGTCAACCACCTCAGCCATTTCTAAAATGCGATCTACCGCCTCTTGTTCACTAATCTCGGATTCCAGCAGTTCTAATCGTCCTTCGCGTTGCAGTTCATCGCGTAGTCGTTCGGGTCGTCTTCGCTGCTGGGCCGCCATTTGTGCGATACGGCCGTTCAGTTTTGCCTCGCCGACCTTGATCTCCAGTTTGTCGGCCACTCTTTCCATAATAAAGCTCATTTTCAGTTCGCTCACCGCCTGAGTACTGGAGGCAGCCCGGAGTTTTTCCATATTTTCCTGTATTTTTTCCTCGGGCACTCCCTGGCGTGTCAGATCATAGTATTGCCGCATAAGCACTCTGTCTGTATATCGAGTCGCCACTCCCGTGGGCAACTCGAATTCGATTTTTTCTTCGAGGTACTTATATACTTGCTGCACCATTTGCCGGCGAGTTTCCTGATCGACCTGGTTCTCCAGACTATCCTGAACATTGCGTCTCAAATCTTCTTCGCTGTCCATTCCGAATGAGCCGAGTACTTCTTCGTTCAGTTCCGCCGGTATTAGTCGCCGAACGTTTTTGACCACAATCGTAAATTCGGCTTTTTTGCCTCTGTATTCTTCTTTTTCATGCGTATCGGGTACTTCTGCGCTGCAGTTGCGCGTATCGCCGATTTTCGCTCCGCTGAGCACCTCGGCCATATCTTCTATCATCACGCCCATCAGCGCCGTGGAATCGCAGCGGATCATTTTATCTTTGAGGTGTTCTGTTGCCTCCTCGCCCTCGACTTTCATTGTTATGTCAGCCCAGACCAGGTCATTTTCCTCGGCCTTTTCCGCATCATCCAGATGCCCGCGACGCAGGAGCAATTCTTTAATCGCGTCGTTCACACGTTCATCGGTAATTTCGATGATTTGTTTTTCAATTTTGATGTTTTCCAGTTCCGGCAACTCGAATTCCGGTTTGACCTCGATCTCATATTCGAAATCCAGATCACCTGTTTCCGGCAGTTCGATTTTTTCCGGGTCGAAGTCCGGCTCGCCTAACACCTTGAAGTCATAATCTGCATCGATTTTCTCGAATGCTTGTGCCAGCAGTTTCAATTTAGTTTGGTTCGAGACATCTTCACCGAAACGTTTTTCAACCAGTTTTCTCGGCGCATGTCCTTTACGGAACCCAGGCACCTCAGCCGACTTTTTCAGTTCTCCGTATTGGCTGTTGAGTTCTTTGTCAATCTCCTCGCGCGGAATCCGCACGGAAATCTTTTTCTTCCACGCCCCACTATCTGCTACGGTAACCGTGCAGTTGAGAGGCTCTTTTTCTTCCTGATCGTCTGTAGTTTCTGTCACATTTTCCGCATTTTCTGCGTTTTCCGAAATGTCATCCGTGGTTTCTACCACGTTTTCTGCGTTTTCTGCGTTTTCCGCCATTGCTTGTGCTCTCCTATAATAAAAAAAAAGCGGGCGATGAGATTTGAACTCACGACATTCACGTTGGCAACGTGACGCTCTACCACTGAGCTACGCCCGCTTAGCGACCATCATCATAGCTTGCCTGACTTTCTATGCAACTTATTTTTAAAATTTTTTCTTCGGAACAGGATTTTAAATCTTCGGTTAGATCATATCTGCCAACTGTTTGTGAACATCATTTACCGTAGCCCATCCGGCATTTTCGTTTTGCAAACCTTCGCACACCCGCACTTTTTCACCTAATGGCCGCCAGTTTTGCGCATTGCTCGGCCCGAATATCGCTACTGTTCCTAATCCCATCCCGCCGGCAAGGTGGCTTATTCCGCTATCGTTACCGACATAGCAGCTACAGCAACTCAAAACCGCCGCTACCTCATCCAGCGTTAATCCTTGCAACAGCGGCACTTGCGCCCTTAATTCATCGTTCGGCAACTGTCCCCATCGCTCTTGTTCTACCGGCCCCAGCAGCATAATCGGCTGACACCCCTGTTTTTTCAGACGTTCTGACAGGTCTTGATAGTTTTTCAGGGGCCAACACTTTTCCGCACCACCGCTACCGGGATGGATTGCCACAATCGTTTGTTTGGTGTCGATGTCAACCCCAACGCCATCAAGTATCGCCCAGCCTTTTTCGGCGTCATCCGGGCGGGGGCGAATCAGTTGCCCATCCATAACTTCTGGATATATAGTAACTTGTGAGTGCGGCAACTCTGATATGAACTGCTCCATAAAAAAATGGGCCACGTGTTCGACATAATCGTCGGGTGGGATAAGTTGTATTGTTACCACATCGGCAGCATGGGTCATTATGGTAACACGAGCCAAATTTCGCTCAAAATACCCCTTATCGTCCGATAAAAAACTCACCACCAACTCATAATCCCGGAAAACATCAATAATTGGGGCGTTCTCCGACGGGTTAAAGGTGTTGCTGTCGTGAAAAAGCTGATGCAGATTCACATTATCGATTGAGATAATCCGGGTTATATCACTGCGGCCCTGCAAATATCCCATTTTTTCTGTATGTCCCATTATATCGATATGGTCCAACCGCCATTCCTGCCGGAGCAGCCGTGCCAGCGGCAGGGTCAATATCCCATCACCCACAGCACCCGGCTGAATGATCAGGCCACGCTTTTCATTGCTACACAAATTTGATTTCGCTATTCGTCTCATAGTCGTACCGCAGGCGTCTCGCATGCCGCCTTGTAGGGTGGGACTTACCCCAATGCGGTATTCACTCTTCCAACATTTCCGGGCGGCAGCTTCGGCACTATCGACATTAGGCTCGGATTGTAAAGGGAATTGCAAAGAATTGCCATAAGTAAGTCTTTTATTGACAGACAGCGGGCGATGGGAATCGAACCCACATGACCAGCTTGGAAGGCTGGGGCTTTACCATTAAGCTACGCCCACTATGGCAGGTGATTTTATAACATAATCCGGTCGGGATTGTCAAGTAGCGTTTTTGTCAGTTAGACAGCACGGGCTGAAGCTCATACTGCACGACTTAACCCCCAATTGTGGGACGATACTGATTTTTGTTTCTTTTTGCCGTGAACACAGCTTATAATCGACAGCCAAAGATGATTAGTTCACAAGAGAAAAAATGGCGATTGTTGCGGTGCCGGCTTGGCGGGCATCCGATCTGGTGCGCCTGGCAGGTAACGTATCGATGTAATTTTCGCTGCTGCTTCTGCCAATACTGGCGGGACGAGATGGGCAAACAGCCCGAACAGAGCATAAAGCAGTTCGAGACAGGCGCGAAAAAACTGGCCAAATGGGGGGCGCTTTTAATCTCTCTCGCTGGTGGCGAACCGCTGTTGCGGGATGATATTGTCGAGATTGTCGAAGTTGTCGGGCAATGGCATTTCCCGTTCATTACCACAAACGGTTATCTAATTGATGAAAAACTGGCCCGGAATCTGTTTTCGGCAGGGCTGTGGGGAGTTTCCATAAGTATCGATTACGCCGACGCGGAACGACATGATCGGGCCAGGGGTATGAAAGGGGCTTATGAACAAGCCGTGCAGGCACTTAAATTGTTCAGCCAGGCAAGGCAATATGATTGGCAGCGGGTAAATCTGATGTGCGTACTGTTAGATGATAATCTGGAGCACGTGGAACCGCTGATTCAACTGGCAGCCCGGAACAACGCTTATTTTATGATACAACCTTACAGTTCCGAAAAAACCGGCAGTACAAAATTCTATCCCGATAGGAAAAGCGGGGTAAGCAGTCATCTTCTGAAACTGCGGGGACGTTATCCGAATTTTCTCAGTAATCCCTTATTTTTGAGTAAATTCGATCGATATCTGAACGGCGGTGTACCTGATTGCGCAGCCGGAAGAGCGTTTTTCAATATCGACAGTACAGGTGATATATCGATTTGCGTAGAGCAGCGGCCCCGACCGGTGGCGAATCTTTATACTGATAATATGTCCGGCATCGGCAGGAAGCTGCGGGACAGAGGACGAAACAACAAATGTCGAAGTTGCTGGTATAACTGCCGTGGAGAGGTGGAGAGCCTTTATCACATAAAAGGATTGTGGCAAAGTCTGCCGACACTGTTCTTCGACAGGGGACAACCGGAAAGGAAAAAACACTGATGAACACAAACAAAATAACAAGGCGCAATTTTATGCGCAGAGTTGTCGGCGGTGGTTTTGGATCGCTGGCGGTGTCGGGACTGGACGGCTGCGTATGGACAGGTACGAAACCCAGAGGGAAACGGCCGAATATACTACTGGCAATCGCGGACGACTGGTCTTGGCCACATGCCGGTATCGGTGGGGACAAGGTCGTCAAAACACCGACATTCGACAGGGTTGCCCGTGATGGCGTGCTTTTCAGTAACGCCTATGTTACGGCGCCGTCGTGCGCACCGTCACGCGGGTCAATATTGACAGGGCAGTTACACTGGCGACTGGAGGATGGGTGCAATCTATGGGGTACGCTACCAGCGAAATTCGATGTGTATCCCGACATACTGGAAAAAAGTGGGTATCACATTGGTTATAGCCGTAAGGGCTGGGGACCGGGCAGGGATAAGCCGGGCGGACGGAACCGTAACCCGGCTGGGCCGAAATATAAGGATTTCAAACAGTTCCTCCAGGCCCGGCCGGCCGATAAGCCGTTCTGTTTCTGGTTCGGCAGCTTCGACCCGCATCGAAAATATGAATGGCAGTCAGGAATAAAAAGTGGTATGAGACCGGAGGACGTTGAGGTGCCGCCGTGTCTGCCGGACAGCCCGGAAGTACGCACGGACATCTGTGATTACTATTGGGAAATACAGCGGTTCGACCGGGAAGTCGGCGAGATACTGACGCTGATAATACAAAACAACGAAGTCGACAATACTCTAATAGTGATCACCGGCGATAATGGTATGCCGTTTCCAAGATGTAAGAGTAATCTATATGATCTGGGTACACAAGTGCCGCTGGCGGTTTGTTGGGGAGACAAAATAAAGACCGGCCGAGTGGCGACTGACTTTATCAGTTTGTCGGACTTGGCGCCGACTTTTCTGGAAGCGGCAGGGCTGAGCCCGACCGGCAAAATGACGGGACGCAGTTTTATAAACGTGCTTAAATCAAACAAAGCCGGGAGGGTTGACAGCCGGCGGGACAAAGTCTTCACCGGCAAAGAACGCCATGCCTGGGTACGAGCAGAAGGCGTCGGCTATCCCACGCGTGCGATTCGTACGGATGAATTTCTATATATTCACAATTTCAAGCCGGATCGCTGGCCGGCGGGAGAGCCGAAAGGAAAAGACGGCTATGATCCGCTGGATGGTTATGGCGACATCGACGGTTCGCCAACAAAAACATATATGCTGGAACACCGTGATGAAGCACAGGTCAAAAAACTGTTCGAATTAGCCTTTGGCAAACGATCGGCGGAAGAACTATACGACCTTAACAAGGACCCCGGACAAATGAACAATGTCGCTGAGTTGGCTGAATATGCCGCGGCAAAACAAGAACTAACCGCCATGCTCAGGGCCGAACTGAAGGCCACGAAGGACCCCCGCATACTGGGAAATGGTGATGTCTTCGATACGTATCCCTATTATGGAGGACATCGGGGCAAAAAAATAAAGAGATAAGGTTTTGTAGGGTGGGGTCTTACCCCACGCGGTTTTCTTATGAGCACCCTTATAAAAATTGTTATGATCGTAACGCTGGGCGGCGGCCTTGTAGGGTGGGGTCTTACCCCACGCGGTTTTCTGGGCAGCGGCAGCGTGGAAACCGGTTTAGACCAGGTCAACACTTTTGAACATCTGTTCAGGGGCAAACGAATCGGCATTATCACTAATCACACAGCATACGATTGCCGAAACCAATTTATCGTGAACATATTTCGAGACATGCCGGATGTGACAATAGTGGCACTGTTCAGCCCGGAGCATGGTTTTTTTGGCAGGGAACAGGCCGCGATACATGTTCCCCATCGAACAAATCCGACATATAATCTTCCGGTTCACAGTCTTTACGGTGCGACGCGTAAGCCCAGCCGTAACATGCTCAAGAACATTGACCTTCTGATATTTGACATTCAGGACATCGGCACCCGCTTTTATACCTATATTTATACGATGGCTTTGGCGATGGAGGCCGCCGCCGAAGAGCGGATACAATTCATTGTGCTGGACCGTCCCAATCCACTCGGCGGGTTGCGTGTCGAAGGTAATGTTCTCGACAGACGATGGGCCGGCTTTGTAGGGATGTATCCGATTGCGGTGCGACACGGCATGACGGTGGGCGAACTGGCAACAATGTTTAACGAAGAAGGCTGGCTGACTGACGCTGTCAGGGCCGATCTGAAGGTAATCACGATGAAAGGCTGGCAGCGACGACAGTGGTACGATCAGACGAAGTTGGCTTTTATCAAACCTTCGCCGAATATACCCAACCTGGAAACAGCCGTCCTTTATCCCGGCTTATGTTTGTTGGAGGGAACAAACCTTTCCGAGGGACGTGGGACGGACTTACCTTTTCGGCAGTTCGGCGCCCCCTGGATAGACGCGAAACAACTGACAGATCGCCTCAACGAATTGCGTTTATCCGGTCTGCGATTTGAGCCTGTAACTTTTGTTCCTTTGGGTTCCAAATATAAGAATCAGAAATGTCGGGGTGTAAGGGTATTTCTTACACAAAGAAATCGGCTGGAGACATTCCGGAGTGGCGTACGGATAATCAACGAAATTTACCGGATGTATCCACGGCAACTGAAATGGAATACCGTTCATTTTGATCGTTTATGCGGAACATCCACAGTGCGAAAGGCCATAATAAACCAATCGAGTCTCGATTCACTCCGCACCGTATGGCAGACCGACCTGGAATCATTCCGGCGGACACGAAAAAAATATCTGCTCTATCCGGCAGGCGTAGCACAGACACCTTTAATTCACCACTAAAACACATAATTTTCATAAGAGAAATAAAATATGATAATAAAAAATGCTTTTAAAATCATGACTTATTGGTGCCTACTGATTTGTGTGTCTTTTACAGGCTGCGAGGAGAAAAATGATTTAGAAGAAAAGCACAATCAACAGGAGTCGTTCGATATTGAAAAAATCATAAAATCTAAAATTCTTCTCTTCGTGGTCAAATTCTCTTCTATTATCTTTTCTTCACTTCTGTATTTTTTCTTCTCTTCTTCGTGCTCAAACTCCACCGGTTCTTAAAAAACTTCCGACACTTCCGGATAGCTGCCCAGCACACTTAATTGAAGACAATGGCCGCGGGCGTCTTTCAGCGCAGCCAGCACTTTTTCATGGCTCTGGTGTCCCTGGCATTCCATGAAGAAATAATATTCCATTTCTCGTGTACGGCTGGGTCGGGATTCGATATTGGTCAGGTTGACGCTGTTATTGCGAAATGAGTGTAGCACATCGACTAATGCACCGACTTTGTGTGCCGTATTGAATACTATCGCTGTTTTATCCTTACCGCTCGGTCGTGCCGGTTCACGGCCTATGACGAAGAACCGTGTAACATTATTGCGAACATCTTCGATATTTTCACAAACAATTTGGAGATCATAAATTTCCGCCGCCAGTTTTGAACCGATAGCCGCGACGCCCTGTTTGTTGCCTACCTGATGGGCCGCTTCGGCGGTGGAGGCTGACGAGATGGTCGTTATATTTGGTAGGGTTGAGGACAGCCATTGGCGACACTGGGTGAACACTTCCGGCTTGGAGTAGATGGTTGTTATTTCTTCGAGGCGGCATTTAGCGAGAAGGTTATGATGGATTGCCATGCGTAATTCTGCGCAGA
>DAOVXR010000025.1 GCA_030636065.1 Sedimentisphaerales bacterium
CGTTTCAACCCAGTGTGAACATCGACCTGTTCGGCACCGGGTTCAGCCTGAATGTATGGGGGTCGATTCCTATGGGGACAGGCAGTAACGGACATGGTGACGGTATAAATGTCTGGCAGGAATATGACTATACGGCAGCTTATGGGTTTTCGGTTTTTGAGGATGAAGTCTATGCGTTGGATTTTGGCGCAAATTACATTTACTTTCATTTTCCAAAGTTAAATCATATGGCTGACACACAGGAAATCGGGGTGAGTGTGGCGCTTCCCAACCTGTTAAAGATCGGCGAGAGCGCATTGGTGCCGAGCTATTACGTCGGTAAGTTGTGGCCCAGCTCGTCAGGTGTAAGTGATGTGGCAGGCGGATACCATACTTTCGCCCTGAGTTACGATTTGGCCATCCCTGAAACCGACCACTCACTGAGCCTGTTCACAGACATTAACTATAACGATGGGTTGTTCGGATCGGACAATGACTGGTCACATGCGACATTTGGTGTTTCAACCAGTGTAGATGTCGGCCCGGTAAGTGTAACACCATTCCTGAACTATCAGTTATCCATGGATGACAGCGTCAATGATGATGACGAGCTTTATGGTGGGGTAAGTGTGAGTTTCAGTTTTTGAAAAAATGTATGGTCTTGGCATATACAGGCATTTTATGGACGTTCAGAGTAAATGGCGGGCACGGCCCGCCCTACTTAAGGAATTGACAGATGAGTAAAGAATCTAAAAGGATATTTTTGGTTTTAGTTATGGTTTTAGCGGTGAGTACCGTCGCATTCGCTGAGGAAGCAGAGGCTGTTACAGTGCCTGCGACAGCAGAATCGGTGGAAACCATCCAAACGAATTTGAATATCGTCTGGACGTGTCTTGCGGCGTTTCTGGTATTTTTCATGCAGCCGGGATTTGCTATGGTCGAGGCTGGTTTCACCCGTGCTAAAAACGCTGTGAATATCCTGATGAAAAACCTTATGGATTTTTCCGTGGGATCGGTGGCTTTTTTTCTGATCGGGTTCGGCCTGATGTTTGGTGCAACAGAAGGCGGCTGGTTTGGCTCGTCCCTGTTTTGTCTAAGTGGCACGGACCCGGCAGGCAATGACTGGAACTTTACGTTTCTGATCTTTCAGACCGTCTTCGCGGCGACCGCGGCAACGATAGTTTCCGGCGCTATGGCTGAGAGGACCAAGTTCAAATCCTATCTAGTGTATAGCGTTGTGATATCCGTAATAATCTATCCGATTTTCGGCAAATGGGCGTGGGGATCGCTGCTTCTGGGCGATGCGGGGCAAGGCTGGTTAGAAGCGAAAGGGTTTTGTGACTTCGCCGGCTCAACCGTAGTACACTCCGTGGGCGGCTGGCTGGCGCTTGCCGGGGCGATAGTATTAGGGCCGCGTATCGGCAAATATGGGCCAGACAAAAAACCACGAGCCATACCCGGACATAATATACCGTTAGCTGCGCTTGGAGTTTTTATCCTGTGGTTCGGCTGGTTCGGGTTCAATCCGGGCAGTACGACAGTGGGCGATGGCTCAATCGGCCGAATAGCGGTAACAACGAATCTCTCCGCCGCGGCAGCGGCTATCACGGCTATGTTCACCTCTTGGATTATGTTTAAGAAACCCGACGCATCAATGAGCCTCAATGGAGCACTGGCGGGACTTGTCGGGATTACCGCGGCATGCGCAACCGTTTCACCGGTTGGAGCCATTATAATCGGAATCATCGCTGGTGTGCTGGTGGTCTTAAGCGTAGTCTTTATAGATCGCATCCTGAAGGTTGACGATCCGGTCGGGGCGGTTAGTGTACACGGTGTGTGCGGGGCGTGGGGTACGTTTGCCTGTGGACTGTTCAATCTTGACGGCGGATTGTTTTACGGTGGCGGCTTTCATCAATTGGGTGTTCAGACTCTCGGCATAGCAACGTGCCTGATTTGGGCATTCGGTCTTGGATTGTTGCTCTTTACCATTATCAAGGTTACTGTCGGGCTGCGAACCAGTCCTGAAGAAGAACTCAAAGGTCTTGACATCGGTGAACATGGTATGGAAGCTTACAGCGGATTCCAAGTGTTCACCACGCAATAAAATGTAATATTTATATTATGGAGATTCTGTAATGAGATTGATTATAGCTTATATACAACCGGAAAAACTCAACGATGTGAAACAGTCACTCTATAAGAAGAATATTTTCAAGATGTCTGTTACCAACGCACTTGGCTGTGGCGAGCAGGGAGGCTACCACGAGTCCTATCGAGGTGTGGACATTGAAGTCAATCTGCTTAAAAAGGTGCGACTGGAAATAGCGACTAATGAGAATTATGTCCAGCCAACTATCGACGCTATTGTCGAAGGCGCCAAAACAGGCAAAATAGGCGATGGTAAAATATTTGTTGTGTCCCTGGAACGCTGTGTGCGAATCCGTACAGGCGAAGAAGGCCATGAGGCTATCGGATAGAGCAGTAAAGATAATGGTAAGTTATTATGCGACCGCAGTAGTGGATTAAGAATGTATTTGTCTGCGCTGTGTTGTTGTTCTCGGGGCAATTTATTCATTCCGGCCTCGGCCAAGCCCTGATTGAGCGGCGAGAGAATGAGACTTGTCCATTAGGCGAGAAACAATATCGCTATCGGATTATTGACGGGACCGACCCGCTCTGCTATGGTGGCTCGACAGAGACAGGTGGCCTTGTTGACGGCAATTACCATAATGGCCAAGTTTGGCTGGAAAGTACCGCCCGAACGGCTTATCCCGATCTGCCTGTGATGAAACGAGAGCGGGCTGTGCTCGCCATTTAATCTGGCAAAAAATTTGTAATTAGTATTGTAAAGAAGGAATAATGCTGAAAAGAACAAACAATTGTGGGCAGTTACGCTCTGGTGATGAAGGTGGAGAAGTTGTTTTGGCCGGTTGGGTGCAGTCTTACCGGGATCACGGCGGGCTGGTATTTATTGATCTGCGTGACCGGGAGGGCATTACGCAATTGGTGTTCAGTCCGGAAACGAATCCGGAAGCCCATGAAATAGCCCGCGATATTCGAAGCGAGTGGGTCATAGCTGTGCGTGGTATGGTGCGCCATCGGACGGAGGGGATGGAAAACCCTAAGATAGCAACTGGTGAGATTGAAATCAATGTTTGCGAACTGGAAATTTTCAATAAGGCCCTGACTCCGCCGTTTGAGATAACTGCTGACGAAAAGGTCAATGTTAATGAAGAGTTGCGGTTGAAGTACCGTTATATTGACCTGCGTCGGCCGCGTATGCAGGAGATTATGCGTGTGCGGAACAGGACCGCGTCAATTGTCCGCCGGTATCATCAGGAACACGGTTTTTACGAAATCGAGACGCCGATTCTCGGTAAGAGTACGCCGGAGGGTGCTCGCGATTTTCTGGTACCATCGCGGTTGTCGGCGGGTTCGTTTTATGCGTTGCCCCAGTCGCCGCAGTTATTTAAGCAGATATTGATGATCAGCGGTATGGACCGTTATTTACAGATTCCCAAATGTTTCCGCGATGAGGACGCCCGTGCCGACCGTCAGGTTGAGTTCACTCAGATCGATGTTGAGATGAGTTTCATCGATATGGACGACATTATCGGCATAACAGAAAAATGTTTCACGCAGGTATGGAAGGAGATTCTCGATGTGGATATTCCACTTCCTCTGCCTCGAATGAGCTATCGGCATGCGGTGGACAACTATGGTATCGACCGGCCCGACACGCGTTTTGAGATGTTGCTTAAAGACATCACCGACATTGCCGGCGAGTGTGAGTTCAAGGTGTTCACTAATACAATCAAGTCCGGCGGTATCGTCAAGGGCCTTTGCGCCACGGGGGCGGCTGGTTATTCGCGTAGCGACATCGAAAAGGGCCTGACCGGTTTTGTGGCGAATTACGGTGCCCGCGGCCTGGCGTGGTTCAAGGTTGCCGCTGGCGAAGACGGCACTAAAGCCGAACTGGCCAGTAGTATCGCTAAGTTCTTTAGTCCTGAACAACGACAGAAAATTATTCAGCGTTTTGGGGCCGTCCCTGGCGACCTGATTTTACTGGTCGCCGATACAGTCGATGTGGTAAATAAGTCGCTCGCTCCACTGCGCTATAAACTGGGTGTCGATCTTGGTATGGTAAGTAACGATCAGTATAATTTCGTATGGGTAACCGATTTTCCGTTGTTCGAGTTCAACAAAGACGAAAACCGCTGGGACTCACTTCATCATCCCTTTACCGCGCCGATTCCGGAAGACCTCGACAAGCTCGACAGCGACCCGGCTGGTATCTGTTCGCAGGCGTACGACATTGTGCTCAACGGAAACGAAGTGGCCGGCGGTAGTATCCGTATCCATCAGCCGGAAATACAGGCCAAGGTTTTCAGTCTGTTGGGCATCAGTAAAGAAGAGGCTCAGGTCCGATTCGGTTTTTTCCTGGAGGCGCTAAAGTATGGCACGCCGCCCCACGGCGGTATTGCCTGGGGACTCGACCGTGTGGTTATGCTGCTGACCGGTACGGACAATATCCGAGACGTAATCGCTTTTCCTAAGACCCAGCGAGGCCAATGTCTACTTACCGAGGCCCCCACGCCAGTCAACGAAGACCAACTCGAGGAACTACACCTGCATATACGACAAAAAGGACCAAAACAATCATAATAGTAACCGTTCACAACCTCACCTATATCTACTGTATTCTCAGTTAAATTAGTAGCGATTGTTTTTTTGTTAGTGCTGATAAAGCTAATATCACAATTATCATCAATACAATTTTTGTTTTCATAATACACCGCCTTAGCCGTAAAGCTGATGTATGGGCCAAAGCCCAGCCCTACCGGCTACTTGTATTTTCAGAGATTGCCTTTATGCTTGTCTTATCTATCTTAGCCCCCAATTTTGGGGCATTGCTTACAAATTTGTAGTTTTTTTGCGCAATGTAACAATATTGTCGCATTTGTGCGATGGTACGAATCAGAATATAACGCATAATTCCTTATGTGAAAGGGGATTGTGCGTTTTTTATTATATGGCACGCTTATTGCGATACACTAAAGAACGTAGAACTATGGATAATCTTTTTTCAGGAGAAAGTAATAATGACCCCAAAGGATTTTTTCGATTTCGCTAAAAAAAATGGCTCTGATATGGTTGATCTGAAATTTACCGATCTGCTGGGTACCTGGCAGCATTGCTCATTTCCGATCAGTACCTGGGACGAGGGTACGTTCGTAGATGGCGTGGGATTCGACGGCTCATCAATCCGCGGTTGGCAGGGTATTCATATGTCAGATATGCTGGCTATACCTGATCCGGATACCGTCTGTATGGACCCGTTTTACAAGGACCCAACCGTTAGCATCATAGCCAACATTGTCGATCCGATCACGAGAAAAGAATACAGTCGCGATCCGCGTTATGTCGCTCGCAAAGGGGCTGCCTATCTCAAGGAAACCGGCATTGCCGACACCTGTTTCATCGGGCCTGAGCCTGAGTTCTTCATCTTTGACGAGGTACGCTATGAGCAGAACCAGCACACAGGTTTTTACCGGATCGATTCGGTCGAAGGCGCCTGGAACACTGCTCGTTTCGAAGAACCGAATCTGGGCTACAAACCCAGTTACAAGGGTGGTTACTTTCCAGTCAGCCCAACCGATACCTACCATGACCTTCGTAGTGAGATGACAAAGGAGCTTCAGAAGGTCGGCATTGTTGTCGAGGCCCATCACCACGAAGTTGGAACAGCCGGCCAGGCGGAAATCGACATAAAGTTCGATGACCTTGTCAAAATCGGCGACCAGTTTATGTGGTACAAGTACATTATCAAGAACGTGGCCAAACGGGCCGGTAAAACCGTTACCTTCATGGCCAAGCCCGTCTTTGACGACAACGGTAGTGGTATGCACACTCATATTTCCTTTTGGAAGGGCGGGACGCCACTTTTCGCCGGCGATGGTTACGCGGGTTTGAGTCAGATGGCATTGCATGCTATTGGCGGTATTCTCAAGCATGCCTCGGCTGTTTTGGCCTTTGCCGCACCGACGACCAATTCGTACCGCCGATTGGTACCCGGCTTCGAGGCCCCGGTTAATCTGGTGATGTCGGCTCGCAACCGCTCGGCTGCCGTTCGTATCCCAATGTATTCGGACAGCCCCAAGGCCAAACGGGCTGAGTTCCGCTGTCCGGACCCGACAGCCAACGGCTATCTGGCCTGGACTGCCATTATGATGGCCGCTATCGACGGTATTCAGAATAAAATCGAGCCGGGCAAGCCACTGGATCAGGACATTTATGAAATGTCCGATGAGGAACTGGCAAAACATAAACATACCCCCGGCTCGTTAGAGGAGGCGATTGACGCTTTGGAGGCTGATCACGCGTTTTTGACTGCCGGTAGCGTATTTACGGAAGACCTGATTCAGAACTGGATCGACTGGAAACGTACCGAAGAAATTCAGCCGTTGGCTCTGCGGCCGCATCCGCATGAATTTCATCTTTACTATGATAGTTGATGCGTTTATAATTATGCTGTTAGTAAGGCAGCATGGGCTGAAGCCCATCCTACGGAACTACGGAACTGATGCGTTTATAACCGTATCGTTAGTTTATAAATAAGTCCTGAATATAATGGCCCTTGCCAAGCTTAAAGAAAGCGGTAAGGGCCGATTTATACCCCTTGGGGTAGTTTTCTGCGCTATTGATTCAGCTAAGTTATTACCCGGCAATGACGTATGAAACAACATAACGCAATTAAGCACAATTGGTGTTAGCTATGCAAATTACCTATCCAAAAGACGGCGGCCTGTACGAGGCGCGACGCGAACACGATGCCTGCGGTATCGGTGCGGTTGTAAATATTTCCGGCAAACGCGACCATTCGATTATCGAGTATGGCAAAGAAGTATTGATGAATCTGCACCACCGCGGAGCGACGGGCGCCGATGAGATCACAGGCGACGGGGCGGGGATTCTTTTCCAGATTCCACACGAGTTTTTTGAGGCCGAATGCGAAAAACTGGGTTTTTCGCTACCTTCAGCCCCGACATATGCGGTGGGTATGATCTTTGGCCCAAAAGATTGCCGAATCAGAGAACAAAGCGATAAAATTCTTGAAAACGCAATCGGCCATCATGGTATGAAACTGTTGGGGTGGCGAGATGTGCCTGTTTCCAGTGATTGCCTCGGCCAAATAGCCCTGGAGGCTGAACCCGCCATCAAACAAATTTTTGTTGACGGGGCTGGTTTCGAGCCGGAGCAGTTGGAACGACAACTATACCTGGCTCGCAAACAAGCGGAAAGACTGGTACGAGAAAAGCTCGGCGACGAAGCTCATGACTTTTATGTAACCTCGCTGTCATCCAGGACAATTTGCTACAAGGGGATGTTCATGGCATGGCAGCTATTCGCATATTATCCCGACCTTGTCGATAAACGCCTGAAATCGGCACTTGCAATTGTCCACCAGCGCTACAGTACCAATACGTTTCCAAACTGGCAATTGGCTCAGCCGTTCCACTGTATAGCTCATAACGGCGAGATAAATACACTCAGCGGCAATCGCAACTGGATGAGTGCTCGCCAGACAAAGATGACCAGCGAAGCGTTTGCGGATAATATCAGTGATTTATTTCCGATTCTGGATTCCGAGGCAAGCGATTCAGCGTGTTTTGACAGTACTCTTGAGCTTCTGGTTCGTTCAGGTCGGAGTATGCCTCATTCAATGATGATGATGATTCCGGAGGCTTTCGGGCCGAAATATCATATCAGCACAGATAAGCGGGCTTTCTATGAATACCACGCCTCAATAATGGAACCTTGGGATGGACCTGCCGCGATGGTTTTTACCGATGGCAGGCTCATCGGAGGGACACTGGATCGCAACGGCCTGAGACCGTCTCGCTATCTGATTACTACAGATGGGCTGGCGATTATCGCCAGTGAAGCCGGTGTTGTAGAGTTTCCTGTCGAAAAAATTCGCAAAAAAGGACGTCTGCGTCCGGGTTATATGTTTCTGATCGATACGGTCGAAGGCCGAATAATTTCCGACAACGAAATAAAGAGCAAAATCGCAAGACAGAAACCTTATCGCAGGTGGCTCGACGAAAACAGAATCGAACTTCGCGGCTTATTCGATACACCAAAACTTGCCAAAAGCGATCCGCAGACCATAGCCCGAAGAATGCGGATGTTCGGCTATACACGCGAAGAGATCAAGATGATTCTGACGCCGATGGCTGTCAACGGACAGGAACCAGTAGGGTCAATGGGCAACGATGCTCCCCTTGCGGTGCTCTCGGATCAACCGAAGTTGTTATTCAATTACTTCAAACAACTTTTTGCCCAGGTAACCAATCCGGCGATAGACCCACTTCGCGAGGGGCTGGTTATGAGCCTGATGACGTTCACAGGTAAAAAGCCGAATATTCTTGCCGAGACGCCACAGCATTGCAGGCAACTCAAATTGCCTCATCCGGTTCTTACCAGTGAAGATATTGAACGCTTACGTTCTGTCAGCCGTGGCGATTTCAAGGTTACTACGGTTTCGGCGATTTTCGAGGTGAATGGTTCCGATCCGAAAAGCAGCCTTAAGCGTGGCCTGGACGAACTGATCGACTCAGCGACGAAAGCAATAGAAAACGGCGCGTCTTTGATAATAATAAGCGACCGTAACATATCCGAAACAAAAGCACCAATACCATCATTATTGGCAACAGCGGCGGTTCATCACAGTTTGCTGAAAAGCGGCCTGCGTCATGAGGCCGGGCTGATTGTCGAAAGCGGCGAGCCGAGAGAGGTTATGCACTTCTGTCTTTTATGCGGTTTCGGAGCTAATGCGATCAATCCGTATATGGCATTCGAGTCGCTCGATGAATTACATCGTAACGGCGAACTCGATGTAGAAATGGAGCCAACCAGGATAGCCGACAATTATATTGCCGCAATCAAAAAGGGTATTCTGAAAACGATGAGCAAGATGGGTATCTCAACGCTTCGCAGCTATACAGGTGCTCAATTGTTCGAGGCAATCGGGCTGAATCGTGAGTTTGTAGATGAGTATTTTACAGGCACAAGTTCGCGGATCGGTGGCATCGGGCTTGAGGAAGTCGCAAAAGAAACTCTTATCAAACATAACGCGGCTTTCCATCACCCCACCGGGACGCTGGATTTGGAGTTTGGCGGTGAGTATCATTTCAGGCACAAAGCCGAACGGCATCTCTGGAATCCCGTTACGGTGTCCCGGCTTCAACACGCGGTACAATACGATGACAAAAAAGCCTACGCGGATTACGCCGGGGCGGCAAATCAGCAGGCTCAGGGGCTATATACTTTACGGGGGCTTTTTGAATTCGTTCCGGGAAAAGCGATACCTGTTGAACAGGTTGAACCCGCCGGCGAAATCGTTAAAAGATTTTGCACAGGCGCGATGAGCCACGGCTCCATCAGCAAAGAAGCGCATGAATGTGTAGCTGTCGCGATGAACCGTTTGGGCGCAATGAGCAATACCGGCGAAGGAGGCGAAGAGTCTTGTCGCTATACTCCCGAACCTAACGGCGATTCGAAGAACTGCGCAATCAAACAGATTGCCAGCGGCAGGTTCGGAGTTACTATAAATTACCTTGCCCATGCCAAAGAACTGCAAATCAAAGTAGCCCAGGGCGCAAAGCCCGGCGAAGGCGGCCAGTTGCCGGGACATAAAGTAACCGAAGAAATCGCGAAAATGAGATACTCAACACCAGGCGTAACTCTTATTTCGCCACCGCCACACCATGATATATATTCGATTGAAGACCTTGCGCAATTAATATATGACCTTAAATGCAGTAATCCGGGCGTTAAGGTGTCGGTCAAACTGGTTGCTGAGGTTGGCGTCGGTACGATTGCCGCAGGCGTCGCCAAAGGAAACGCCGACGAAGTTCTCATCAGCGGCCATGACGGAGGCACGGGGGCAAGTCCGCTTTCTTCAATTAAACATACCGGGTGCCCCTGGGAACTCGGCCTGGCTGAAACACAACAGGTGCTGGTTATGAACGGTCTGCGAGGCCGAATCAGGCTTCAGGTCGATGGCCAAATAAAAACAGGAAGAGATGTTGTCATCGGGGCATTATTAGGGGCCGAACAATTCGGTTTCGGAACGGCTGCGCTTGTAACACTCGGCTGTACGCTGTTGAGAAAGTGCCACAAAGGGGAATGTCCATTTGGAATCGGAACGCAGGACCCGGAACTTAGAAAACGATTTGCCGGAAAACCCGAGTATCTCGAGAGATTTATGTATTTTGTGGCCGAGGAAGTACGGCAGATTATGGCGGAACTCGGCTTTAAGAAATTCGAGGACATAATAGGCCGGGTAGATCGGCTGAAAACTCAGAAAGCAATCAACCACTGGAAGGCAAACGGGTTGGATTTCTCGGCGATTTTCCATCAGCCGGACGTCGATCATGGTCAAGCCATACGCCTGAGCAGTCAGCAACCCAACAAGCTCGATGACCATATTGACTGGCAGATTATCGAGAAGGCAAAATCCGCCATCGAAGAAAAAACAAAAACCGCAATCGAATTACCGATTCGCAATATAAACAGAACGGCCGGGGCCATTCTGAGTAATCGCATAGTCAATCGGCACGGCCCACAAGGACTGCCGAACAATACTCTTGAAATTGTTTTTAATGGTTCGGCCGGGCAAAGCTTCGGAGCATTTCTGGCCCCGGGTGTAACATTGAGACTGATTGGTCAGAGTAATGACTATTTAGGAAAAAGCCTTTCCGGAGGCCGAATTATTGTTCAGACACCGGACAAATCGCTGTTCACCGCCCATGAAAATATTATTGTCGGCAACACGCTGCTCTACGGCGCTACGCAGGGCGAAGTGTTTATCAACGGTATGGCAGGCGAGAGATTCTGTGTGCGTAACAGCGGAGTAACCGCGGTGGTCGAGGGTCTCGGCGACCACGGATGCGAATATATGACCGGAGGAACAGTTGTCGTCCTCGGTCGAACAGGCTGTAATTTCGCCGCGGGTATGAGTGGCGGAGTTGCTTATGTGCTCGATGAGGCACAACTGTTCGATACGATGTGTAACCTCGATATGGTTGAGTTGGAAAGCGTATGGAAAGAGGAGGACAAGGACCTTTTATACGATTTGATTCAGCAGCATCTGAAATGGACCAAAAGCCAACGTGCTCAGGATATTCTAAACGCGTGGTTAGACATGGTCGGCAAATTCGTAAAGGTCGTCCCGATAGATTATCGCAAAGCCCTTGAAAAAATGCGAGCCGCCGAACAACGAGATACGGAAACAACACCTGCGACAGAGGAGGTGTTCCATGGGTGAGCCAAAAGGTTTTGTGAAATATAAACGCCGGGAAGTTTCGCATCGATCAATCGAGGAAAGAATACATGACTTTGCCGAACTTGACCTGCCGCTCACGCCCGATCAAATTCATCAGCAGGCCGCAAGATGTATGGACTGTGGGATACCGTTTTGCCATGGTGTTGGCTGCCCGCTTGAAAACTCCATACCCGACATAAACGAACTGGTATATAAAGGCCGTTGGCAGCAGGCCTGCGAGATGCTTCATCTGACGAATAATTTTCC
>DAOVXR010000052.1 GCA_030636065.1 Sedimentisphaerales bacterium
CCGTCGCGATCACAAGGGGAAGCAAATTTGCAATCGGGATAGGCACTACAAGAAAGAAAACGGCCGTTTTTACCAAAACGATAGACCATCGGTTTGCCGCATTTCGTACAGGTATATTCCGACGGCTGAGTTTCAGCCTTGGCGTGAACCATTTCCTCGTAGGCACGGTCGAGATTTTCCTTGAATGGACCGTAAAATTTTTTTAGTACCCCCAGCCAGTCAAGATGCTGCTCCTCGATCTTGTCAAACTGTTCCTCCATGTGACTGGTAAAGGTTATGTCCATAACACGAGGGAAATGCTCGATTAATTTTTCGGTTACAATAATGCCCAGATCCGTGGCGTGGAATTTACGTTCGAGCTGCTCGACATAGCCACGGTCCTGGATAGTAGAGATGATCGAGGCGTAAGTACTGGGACGTCCGATGCCTCCGGCTTCAAGGGCCTTGACCAAAGACGCCTCGGTAAAACGAGCGGGCGGCGGGGTAAAATGCTGCGATGGCTCAACTCTGACGGGCCAGACGGGCTTGTCCTGTTCGAGTGCAGGCAGAAGCTGATCACCGTTAGCGATGGCCAAGCCCGTAACCTTCATAAAACCGTCGAAAACGAGTTTTCTGCCGGCGGCCTTGAACAAAACCCGGCCCTGATCGGTTTCAGCAGCGATGTCAATACTGGTTACGTCCCACTGTCCGGGAGCCATCTGACAGGCAACAAACCGTCTCCAGATCATATCGTATAACCTGAACTGACCAGGCGTAAGATCACCCTCTATCTGTTCAGGCGTGATATTGATGTCAGTCGGGCGAACGGCTTCGTGAGCCTCCTGAGCGGACTTATTGCTGGTGCTGTAAGTATTGGGGGCCTTGGGCAAATAAGCGTCGCCGAAATTACCGCCGATATACTCACGAACCGCAGTAATCGCTTCCGGGGCCAAATGAGTACTGTCGGTACGCATATAAGTAATAAGACCCACACTGCCAAAATTGCCGACTTCCATACCCTCATACAACTGCTGAGCGGTTCTCATCGTGTTTTTAGCGGTAAAACCCAGCCGATTGGCTGCCTGCTGCTGAAGCGTCGATGTGATAAACGGGGCAGGGGGCTTGGACTGAGTACGGCGGGTGCGAATGTCGCTGACAGTGAAGTCCTTGCCCTGTAAGGATTTATGAATTTGCCGGGCGTCAGACTCATTATTCGGCCGAAACGATTTTCCGGCAAGGCTGGTTAGTTGAGCTTCAAGGCATTTATGCTCGGCGCACCACTGGTTTTTCTGCTTGTTAGTGGGACCCTGGGCAGTCTGACCATTAGCAAGTTTGGCTCCCTCGAAATTAGCGAGGAATTGTCGATATTTGTCGTCCAGTTCCGGATTGTCGGCTGTAGAGAAGATGCCGGTTATCTTCCAGTATTCCTCCGGCTGAAATTTGCGGATTTCCTTTTCCCGCTCCACAACCAGCTTGACAGCCACTGACTGAACACGACCGGCAGAGAGGCCGCGAGTAACCTTCTTCCAGAGCAGCGGGCTGATTTCGTAGCCCACAATTCGATCCATAATCCTGCGGGCCTGCTGAGCGTTGACCTTGCCCATATCGAGTTTGTGCGGGTTGGCGAAGGCCTGCTGTATCGTACTTTTCGTAATAGCGTTGAAAACGACCCGGCAGAATCGCTCCGGCGGGATTTTCAACGCCTCAATCAAATGCCAGGCAATCGCTTCCCCCTCACGGTCAAGGTCAGGCGCCAAATAAACCATATCCACACCCTTAGCAGCCTTTTTCAGGGCGGTAAGGGTCTTTTTCCGGCTGGCCATTATCTCGTAACTTGGTGTAAAATCAGCAGTTACGTCAACTCCCATACTCTTACTCGGCAGATCGCGGATATGGCCCATACTGGCCATGACCTCAAAACCGGGGCCAAGATATTTTTTGATTGTTTTCGCCTTGGCCGGTGATTCGACGATCACGAGGGCCTTGGTGCCGGGAGTTGCTTTTTTGATAGCCATAATGAGTTATCTACTTATGCTGCAAGGGGTTATATAACGTATCCAATCCGCCAAATCAGTATTTCGACGGACAAATCAGGCCTGCCAAGCCCGAAAACAGTCAACTCAGACGCAGGATTCTATCGACTATTCCGAGCTATGTTACAAAGAAAAAATAATTTTTTTGTAATAATTTTGATATAGCCCTGAAATCGGAGGGTAAAATCGCCGTGTCGAAAGAAAAACGTGTGGGTCGAAGGCCTGCCCTAACAGGGATAATGACGAATTAAGAAATTAGAATGAGGAATCAATGAGGAATAACCAATGGCGAATACAAGAGCACCTCTCTGAAGTACAGAAAGGTGGCACCCAACGGCTCTTTCAGCCATTCGGGCCTGATAAAAGAATCCCCCGATTTTACATCGGGGGCTAATAAACGCGGGCCACAGGCCCGCCCTTAAGAACCCCTGCTTAACAGCAGGGGCTATCAAGGAAAAGAACCCGTGAACGGTTACACTTAATTTAATTGCAAGTTCGACGCAATTGGTTTACAATTCGGGGCTTATTCAGGAAAAGTTGTAGGCGTTCAGCCAATAAGTAGGAGTAGATATGACGGCGATTAAATGGTTCAGAAAAAATAACAAGAAACTGCTGGCGGTTTTTGGCGTACTGTTGATGGTGGGGTTTCTGATCCCCAGTTTTACGGGTATGGGGGGTCAGGCGCGTTTCAATGGCGTGGCCGGCTACATCACTGATCAAAACGGACAGGAAGTTGAAATCGGTCTGGTTCAGGTACAGAAGAGAGACGTCCAACTCCGAGTGATGAGGGAGTTAGGGCTTAATGTTTTGTGCCAGTTCGACGGACAGCGTTCTCCGCTGTTGTGCCAATTACCCACTATGGGCGGAGTAGGTCCGTTTCCGGTTATAGCGACGAGTATGCTGTTCTTCGGCGATAACCAATACGCATTGGGCGTTCGTCACTTTTTACAGGGCCAGGCGATGAACTGGGCCAAAGACCACGAGGAATACGAGCGATTTCTTGAATATGTGAACGAACTTACCGCGTCAGACGCCGGTCGCGCAAGTCTCTATTTCCTGCTGTTGGCCGAGGAGGCGCATCGCAATGGTATCTATGCCACGGACAAACAGATCGACCAGGTGTTCGAGGCGTATCGGCGGCTTGTGGAGAAGCGACATATCCGGCCTCACAATATTCAGCAGGTTCTGCGCAGTTCGCGAATGAGCGAAACAGAACTGAAGCAGGCAGTCGGTGATTATCTGGCGATTGTCCGTTACGGAGATATGGTAACACGGCGGTTGGCTGTGAGCGAACCGCAGTTACGAAAAAAGATTCGCGATCAGATAGAACAGAAAAATGTCAAGGGAACCTATATATCATTTTCGGCTGATATGTTTCAGGACAAAACAGGCAAGCCGTCGGAAGACGATCTGCAAAAACATTTCGAAAAATATAAACAGTTTCGTCCCGATGAAATCGACAAAGAAAAAAATCCTTTCGGGTTCGGTTATCTTTTGCCCGACCGGGTACAAGTGGAATATCTCAAGGTTGATTTGTCGGAAGTGGAAAAGATCGTAACGGCGGAATTCGCACAGCTTCCCGCCGGCAAACAAGAAGAAACACTCCAGCAATACTGGGCCACGCAAAAACAACAGTTTCGCGTACCACTGCCGGAAAGTGAAATCGATCCGTGCGATGCGCAGGCGCCGCGTTATCGAGACCCGGCCTTTGACGAAGTCTATGGCAAAGTAAAACAGGCGTGGCAACAGCAGCAGAGTCGCGAAAAAGGGCAGGTGCTGTTGGCGCAGGCTCGCGAGACGGCCCGGAAACAAGCGGCGGCTATGAAATCAAAGAAAAATAACGAAAGCAACTCCGACAAACCCGAAGAAGCCGCTGTCGAAAAAAGAGTTGATTACAAAGCACTGGCCGAAAAACTCAGTACGGATAAAATAAAGGTTGTTTTCGGCAAGACGGAATATATTTCGAGGCGGGACCTGCCGCAGGAATTGTTACTTGGCGACACATATAAGATGCGTAACGAGACACCCCAGCAAAGTCTGCTGGAGATTCTTTTTGCCTGTAAGCCCTTACATAAAGGAACTGTCAGCCGACTCGATGTTCCGCCAATACAACTGTACGAAGACATTACTTCACTAACGGCCTTTGACTATCGCAATCGGGCAATGCTTGCTTACATGATGAGAATTGTCGGGGTCGATCCGGGACGTGAGGCCGAGGGCCTGGCTGACGACGGGCGGGCGGGGGCAGCTTCGGAGAAACCTTTGCCGGAAAGCCAGCTAAGGACAAAAGTCAAAGATGGTTGGCAGAACCTACAGGCATATACCAAGGCTAAAAAACAGGCGGAGAAATTCGCCAAAAATTCAGAAGCAGACTGGAAAAAGACCTTCGAAGAAACCAATACCGCATTGAAAGACCCCTGTGCGCCGGCTGGCATGAAACCGCTGCGTGAACAGACACTTGAGACAACCCGCCAGCATATCGAATGGCTTACGCAGACGGCACGGAAATATCCGGAACAATCAAGAAGGTTTTTACCGCAGATTGCCCGTAATACAACCATGTTGTTCAAATCGATGGAACTGGCCCAGGAACAACGGGCTGAAAAAGAAAAAACCGCCGTCAATAAAGATAAACAACCGACGGTAACACGTGCAATCCTCGAACTGCCCTCGCAGTTGAACTGTATGGTATTTAAGGATTTGCAGGTTACCAGTCCGAACCAAAGTGAGTATCTTCGCCGTAAGCCGTTGGCAACAGATGAGATACTCAGAGAAAACCAACCGCCGCTGACACTGGTTCATTACAATCCTGATAATATACTGAAACGAAGCCGTTTCAGAGAAGACAAGCCTGACGAAGAATCGGAAAAATGAGTGGTGAGTTGTGAGTTGTGAGAAAGAGGGGAAAGAAGAAGAGTTGAACGTCCAACATTCAACGCCCAACGCTCAACGTCGAATTAAAGAAATATTGAATAAAGAAAGAATTGAATATCGAATAAGATCGCCACACGGAGTGTGCCTCCCACTTTAGAAGATACCCGAATAATAGAAAGAAAACCGCGTGGGGTAAGACCCCACCCTACACAAAATATCAATGGTGCGATACATCGCACCCTACTTAAGAGTAATAAAGGAGACTATGGTAATGAACAGGTTTTACAAGTATGTTGTAGTGTTGGTTCTGGTATTGATGGTCGGTCAGTGCAGGGTATTCGCGGTTGACAAAGCAGTTGTTACCTCAAGCAATGAAAAAAAGACAACCGTAGTAGAAAAAAAAGACCCTGATCGGGTGCTTGTTACCGTCAATGGTGTTTCATTTAAGGGCTGGCAGGCCGATGCTATGATAAAATACGGCGCCTCCCGCAGTCTGCCTAAAGCTATCGAACTCTGGGTCGATATCCAGGCCAAGGTGGCGGAGGCCCAACGTCGCAAACTCGATAAAGGCCGTGACGCTCAATTCATATTGAATCTGTACAAGGAATATTTTCTTTCCGGCCGACTGCTCGCCAATGAACTGGAGAAAGAAATCCCCAAGCCAACAGAAGAACAGGCACGCAAAAAATACGAAGAAAATATAGATCGCTATAATCAGCCTCTCAAAGCCACAGTCAGACATATTGCGTTCCAGAAAAGATCGCAGGCGCAAAAAGTCGCTGATGAAGCAAAAAAGAAAGACGCCGACTTCCAAAAGCTGTATGAGAAATATACCAAACAACAAGACAAATCCAAGGGGTTACTTAAAAATATGTCAGTTGAAAAACTGAAGGCGAAGCTGGGAGAAGAAGCTACCACCGCCGTCCAAAACGCAAAAAAAGATGACGTTTTGGGGCCGTTTATCGGCGTGAAGGGTTTTGAAATAATTAAGGTTACTTCCATCAAACCGCCCTACATTGTCGAATTTAATAAGGCCAGGCCCGGAATTCTCGCCCAAATGACACGGCAGATGAAAACCGATATGCAAAAGAAAGCCGTCGAGGAAATCAAGGCAAAGGCGGAGATTGTCAAGTCCGAGGAAATAATCGATTTGGAGAAGCAGGCGGAAAAAGCTAAAAGCGCACCAAAAGGCCCCGGAAAGTAGAGAGTGTTGCATAAAACATCTAAAGGTCATCATCATTTCATAAGCTCGGCGCGATTGATCGGGGCCTTGACACTTTTGAGTCGCATTTTGGGTCTGTTGCGCGATGCGGTGTGCCTGCAACATTTCGGTACGGAAGTCTGGCACTATTTTTCCATGCCGTTCCAGATTCCCAATCTGTTCCGCCGACTGTTCGGCGAAGGCGCTCTGTCAGCAGCTCTGATACCGGTCTATTCCGAAAAACTTCACGAAGACCCACAAAAAGCCGCACTTCTGGCCCGTAGCGTAGTTACCCTTTTAGTAGTCGCTCTGTCGGGTTTGACGCTGTTGGGACTGTGCGTGATTTACCTGGGCTGGCTGGCGAGCAGTCGGGGATTCGAGACATGGTTGGTGTTGAGTCTGACGGCTCTGATGCTGCCGTATATGATTCTTATTTGTACGGTGGCAACAATTGGTGGGCTGCTGAATGTGCATCGCCATTTCGCGGCGCCGGCGGCGGCGCCAATGCTGCTGAACATATCTATTATTACGATGGTAATCTGGTTCCGGGAGTATTTCGGCGAGAGTCTCTGGCAACAGATTTTTTGTGTGGCCGCAGCTATCCTTATCGCCGGTGTTCTCCAGTTAATGCTGCAATATCCGGCCCTGCGGAAACATAAAATCAGTTTGCGGCCATACTGGAATTTCAGCGACCCGGCGTTACGCAAGATTATGCGGCTAATGGCGCCGATGATCATCGGCCTGTCGGTAGTGCAGATCAATGTGCTGATGGATTCGCTGATAACCTATTTTCTTTCCGGGAGCGGTGGTGATGATTCGTTCACACTTTGGGGTTATAGTATTTCATATCCGGTGCAGGTGGGGTCCGTGGCGCACTTATATTGCGCACAGCGATTATATCATTTTCCCTTAGGCGTTTTCGGACTGGCCCTGGCAACAGCGATCTTTCCGGAATTGAGTCGGCAGGCCGCCCGGAAAAACTATGCTGATTTTTCCGCGACCCTGGCACAAGGTATAAGGATAGTGGTGTTTCTGGCGATTCCGGTAACAGTGGGAATTATATTAATTCGAGCGCCATACGTAGCTGTTATCTATGAAAGAGGCGAATTTACTGCCCGTGATACAAATCTGGTGACGTGGACTCTTTTATTTTACAGCATAGGAATTATCGCGTATTTTATGCAGCAATTGGTAGTACGGGGATATTATTCGCTTCAGGACTCAATCACACCGGTCAGAATCGCGGTGTGGATGGTAGGGCTGAATTTTGTCCTGAACCTGATATTGATCTGGCCGCTTGGCACGGGTGGGCCGGCGCTGGCAACGGCCGTGTGCGCCGGGATACAGGTCGGCATATTGTTATGGATTCTGATACGACGTTATGACTTGAAACTCAAGGCTGGTATGCGAAATGTGGTTATTAAAACTATCGTCGCGACTTTGATTATGGCCGGGGGAGGAGCATGGTCGCTTCATGCGTTAAGTAATTTTTCCGCCCTGTCGCAACTGCTGGTAACGGTTCCACTTTGTGCGGTGTTATTCGGTCTTTGTAGTTTGGCCTTGAAGAATCCGGAGTTGCATTCGCTGTATATGTCAGATAAGCGACAGCGAGCAGGAACACAATAAAGACCACCCGTAGTACCCGGCTGGGCAGGATGTGAGTGAGCCGAGCGCCCAGGAAGCTACCCAGGATAGCGGTAGGGATCAACATCGCCGCAAGTCGCAACGAGTAAATGACTGAGATGTTGTGTTCCGTAAGAGTAAGGTTTTTATAAACGGCTCCGATAACAGCGACGCACATGATTGTCGCGGCGGAATTAGCGATGGCCCGTCGCAGAGGCAGTCGCAAAAGGAACTGCTGGGCCGGTACGCACAACGACCCGCCGCCGATCCCCAGCAACCCCGCAACAAAACCCATCGGCAGGCCAACAGCAATTATCTTCCAGCCTGGCATGTGTATATTGTCGGAGTCAAACCGTTCAGTCGGGCCGGTCTTCGATACTAACCGCCACACATTATAGCCGGCCACATATATCAGAAATCCCACCAGTGTCAGAGCCAGATAGCGGCCGTTTTCACAGGCGAACCAACGGCTGTTGGTAAGGGCCACGCCGAGGATGATACCTGTCAGGGCCGCGGGGATCAGTCGATAGACCACCGGTTTCATAACAGCGCCCACCTGCCGATGCGCCACCACGGCAGGGGCGGCGATAAACACATTGCAAATCATCGCGGCGGACTGGACCAGATGCTGCTGAGACCCGCTATAGCTGCTGGTCTGACTTAAATATATGATTAAGCCGGGAACGATAATAGTCGAACCGCCCACGCCCAGCAGTCCGCCCAGCAGTCCCGCCAATAAACCAATTCCAGCTTGTGCCGCTAACTCCAACATAAGATTATATGAAGTATGGCTAATCCTGCGTTTTTGTCAATGATTCCCTCTGACTTTGTTGTTGCCTCGGTCAAGCGGTTGGCCTAAAATGAAAATCATGCTGGAAAATACGATTGTACAAGGTGATTGTGTCAAGGTGCTCCGTGAGGAACTGGAACGACGGGGCGGGGAGCCGTTTGTCGATCTGATATTTGCCGATCCGCCATTTAATATCGGTTACGAATACGACGAATACCATGACAAAGTCGATTACGACGAGTATGTCAAATGGTCCCGCGACTGGATGGAAGCATGTCGCGATGCA
>DAOVXR010000097.1 GCA_030636065.1 Sedimentisphaerales bacterium
GATCATTTAATCAGGACGGGTGCGGATTCGGTACAGACTTTTGCGCCGGTCGGCAAGTTTCATCCATACTGGCTGTATCAACTCGACGACGATCACGCGACGAAATATATCGACAACGAGGTATTCCAACGGCAGGATTTACCGCAGCTATATACGATTGACGGAGCGGTCGGCGTGGTTAAATATGAGGCCTTGATGGCGGCACACGGCAGCGACGACCCACACGCGTTTTGGGGGAACGACCGACGCGGCCTCATACAGGATAGTCATGAAACTGTGGACATTGACACGTTTCGGGATTTCTTCCTGGCCGAGGCGGTTTTACGCGAACAGCAGTTGCAAAATTTGTAAAACACGAAATGACGAGTGGCATGCCTTTACCGGCATAGCCGGGATAGGCATGTAGCGAACCCACATGCTTATGCTTCGCAAAAGCATGCCTCCCGTCAAAGGGGTGAAACCAACAAGAGGGAAATAAATTATGTTATGCAAAATATGTGGAAGTCCCGAAAGAAAAATGTGGCCACCATCAAGTAGAACCCCATCATTCGACACTATTAAAAAAGGCAATTGGATTACGCTTGTAGAGTGTTTAGAATGTAAAAGCCTATGGGTTGGTGTTCCATATGAACCATATGCTGTTTTTGTGTATTTTGTGCGGTGGGAAAAAACCGTCGCTGATTGGCAGGAATTGCACGATGCTGATGATGGGGAGCAGATCTCAGAGTGGCATACAAAACAATTACTGGCTTTAGAACCGACGCTCAGCGAAGAAGATAAGAAGGCAGTCGAATGGCACAGACAAAGAAGCTACGGCCGAACACCATTTGATTGAGATTTGATACATTGAAGTTGTTTAACTGATAAAAAATCAGGAAACGGAGCAAACATAATGAAATTTGAATTCCCCAATAAAAGTATGACAATAGATATTGAAACGACTTAGGTTGCAAAAAACCAATATTGGGTTGACAACGTGCTGTTCTAACACTACTGATTATTATACATTAAAGTTATGGCGTACAAAACTTATGATATTGTTTTGATTTTCCCCCCGATACGGACTTGGGACAATCCGCGAAATTTCCCGACCGGAACGGGCCTGATAGCGGCACGGCTGCGGCAGGCGGGTTATGAAGTAGCGGTAATCGACGTGAACGGCCTGCGATGGGAAGACGAGCAGGTATTGGAAAAACTCCGGGAATATAACCCATCCGTTATAGGTCTTGGAGGGCTTATTACCACTTATGGCTGGGTAAAGCGGATGAGCCGGAAGATACGACAGCAATGGCCGGAGAAAAAAATCATACTGGGCGGCTCGGTCGGCACCAGTATTATCGAGACCGCACTGCGGAATCTGAGCATTGACCTGATCGCTGTTGGCGAAGCGGACGACACAATTCTTGATTTGCTGCCGGCACTGCTGAACAAAGAACCCATCGACAATATCGCCGGTCTGGCATATCTAAAAGACTCTGAAGTAGTACACACACCTTTCAGGCCGATGATCAAAAATATAGATGAGTTACCTTACCCGGCGTGGGACATGTTTCCTATGGATGTTTATCTGACAAACCCGGTAGTGGGAGTAGGCAGGGATATAGACATTATCAGTTCCCGCGGTTGTCCGTTCACATGTCGATACTGCTATCGCATATTCGGGCGTAACTTTCGCGGCCGAAGCGCCGAACACGTGGTAGGCGAAATGCTGGCCCTGAAACGGGACTATGATGTGGATTTCATCAGCTTTCAGGACGACTGTTTTGTTATCAATAAAAAGCGGGTGTTCGAGATTTGCGACCTGATTGACGCTGAGGGGCTTAATAAGTCGTTGCGATGGAGTTGTACGGGCCGTGTAACTGTCTGCGATAAGGAATTGCTCGGGCGAATGCGCGCCAGCGGTTGCGTATCGGTCAGTTACGGGATTGAGAGCGGCTCGGAAAAGATACTCAATGCCATGAGTAAGAGAGCGACGATAGCCCAGGCGAAAGAGGCGATCCGAAATACCCGCGAGGTCGGCCTGCGGTGTCCTGTCTCGTTTATGATAGGCTATCCGGGCGAGACACGCGAAACAGTTATGGCGACAGTCGAGTTTTGTAGAGATATGAATATCCCTTTGGCGGCATTGATGTTCACATGTCCATATCCGGGAACAGCTTTGTATGAACAGGTTAAGGACACCACCCGGTTCAAAGAACAGTTCGCTACGGAAGAGGATTTCGTATTGAAGATGGCCGATGCGCTGGAGCTTACGGTAAATCTGACGGACGCCGGCGATGAGGAAATGTTGGCATTACGACAAGAGGCTTTGGCGCTGGCAAAGCGGAACTATCAGCCGCCAGGCGCGGAAGAGGTCGTTGCCCAGGAAAAAGAACTATATGGCGAGGAACTGTATCGCAAGGCCCAGGAACAGTTACACAGTCCTGAAATGCAGGCGCATCGGAGCCGACACGGATTCAATGAAGAAAATTGACGGTATGAAATATCCTTATATTATCGCCGAGGCGGGAGTCAATCATAATGGTCGATTGGCAACGGCGCTGGAGCTTGTCAAGGCCGCACATGGGGCAGGGGCCGACTGTATAAAGTTTCAGGCGTTCACAGCCGAGGAACTTGTGGTCAAGAACGCCGAAAAGGCCCAATACCAGAAGCGCAGTGGCCCAAAGGGCGAAAGTCAATACGATATGTTACAGCGGCTGGAACTGAAAGAGTTCGAATTCGCCGCGATAAAAAAACATTGTGATGAGCTTGAAATCGATTTTCTTATAACGCCTTTCTCGCCGCGCTGGGTCCGGGTATTTTATGAGACGGGTGTGGCTGCCTTCAAGACAGGATCGGGCAACCTGAATGACACAGCCTTATTGGAAGCAATCGGACAAACTCACTTGCCGGTAATTATTTCAACCGGTATGTCGAAATTAAATGAGGTTGACAAGACAATAACCATTCTTCGGAAATCCGGAAGTGAGCACTTGTCCGTATTACATTGTGTAAGTTTATATCCCACTCGACTTGAGCAGGCCAATTTGAACGCCGTCAAAACAATCGCGGAACACACTCATCTGCCGACAGGTTTTTCGGATCATACGGAAGAACTTATTACCGGCGCGTTGGCAGTGGCAGCCGGTGCGGTAATCCTTGAGAAACATTTCACTTTGGACAAAAAAATGGAAGGGCCCGACCACAAAATGAGCCTTGTTCCGGAAGAACTGACTGAATATATCCGACTGGCGCGTCAGGCTGAGAAAGCCTGCGGCGACGGACAAAAAAAACTGTTGACAGCGGAAGAGAAAATGAAAGAAACTGTTCGGATGAGCGTAGTTGCCGCAATTTTTATTAAGGCGGGCACAAAAATCACGCGTAAAATGATTACAATTAAAAGGCCGGGAACAGGAATACCAGCCGAGCGGATAGACGTTGTAATAAACACAACCGCAGCTTGCGATATGGAACCTGACCACATTATAAATCGAAATGATTTAATAACACCTGAATTTTAATCTGAAGTGCAACAAAACGAAAAAACAAAACAAAACAAGCGACGGGTGATGGTAATCACCGGTACCAGGGCGGACTACGGGATTCTGCTGCCGGTTATCCAGGCTATCGACAAACACCCAAAGCTCCAGTTGCAATTATTGGCGACCGGAATGCATCTGCTGCGAAAGTTTGGCCATACAATTGAGGAGGTTGAACAGGACGGTTGGCCGATTGCCGGACGGGTACGTTTGCAGGGTAGCCGGGACGATGTTATCGGAAACAGCCGGGCGTTTGGTACCGCCATTGCCCGGATGACCGATATTTTTCACCGTATGAAAACCGATATTGTGCTGGTACTGGGGGATCGGATGGAAATGTTCGCCGCGGCGGCTGCCGCAACGGCCGGCCAACTTATATTGGCGCACATTCACGGTGGGGACACGGCAATTGGCGTTCAGGACGAGGCTTATCGCCACGCGATCAGCAAATTGGCGCATATTCATTTTGCCGCCTCGGCCGGTGCTGAAAAAAGGCTGTTGATGCTGGGAGAGGAATCTTTTCGTATTTATCAGACCGGCTCACCCGCTTTGGACAATTTATCAAAAAAAATCTGTAAAAAAATTACCGTCCTGAATAATCGGGCTGGTTTTGATGTTCGGGATGATTTTTTACTGGTTTTACAGCATCCGGCGGGCGGTTCGGCCTCGCAGGAAGAAAAACGCATGGCCCAGACTTTGAGTGGTTGTGATCGTAAAGGCTTGAAGTTACTTGTGTTATGTCCCAATTGCGATTCGGGCTTTTCCGGGATCATCCGGGCTGCCCAACGTTTTTGTCGCGCCAAATCGTACCCTTTCATAAAGCACCTGCCGCGGGACGTGTTTTTGGGACTTTTGACTCATTCGCGGGCACTTATCGGAAATAGTTCCAGCGGGATCATTGAGACAGGTTATCTAAATGTCGATGTAATAGATGTTGGCCCCCGTCAGACGGGCAGGGGCCGCGGTGCGAATGTGATTGATATTGATTATGGCCGTAAAAACGTAAGTGGGGCCGTCGATAGGATATTACAGCGACGAGGAAAGAGCCGACGTAAGCCGTGCGTTATTTATGGTGATGGCCGCAGTGGCATACGCATCGCCGCGATTCTTGCGAAGATAGGAATAGATCAAAAGCTGAAACAGAAAAAAATCACCTATTAACAACTTTACACAGCGAGGACAACCGTGGGAGAATCAGCAGCACTTGAAATAGCCAATCATGCCATTGAAATCGCGACTTTGCCGGAAGTAACGATGAGAATCATCGAAGTGGTTCAGGATGAGCGTAGCACGGCCCACGATTTGCATCAGATTGTTCGCAACGACCCGGCCCTTTCGGCAAGGGTATTGCGCGTCGTGAATTCGGCTTTTTACGGTCTTCCAGGCCAGATCGGCAGTATCGACCGAGCCATTATGCTGTTGGGTCTCAATGCCGTGAAGAATATCGCTATTGCGGCTTCTATCGGCAAGATGTTCAAAAGCAGTGTTATATGTGACGATTTTACCGGCAAGGATTTATGGACTCACAGTGTAGCTGTTGGTGCCACCAATAAATTGATCGCGAGTGCTGCGGGCATGTCCCTGCCGGACGAGGCTTTTCTGACAGGATTAATCCACGACATCGGGCTTGTAGCTGTAATGCAGTGCTACGCCGAGGATGTCCAGAAAATTGTGGATATAACCAGGAGTGGTATTCCTTATCGCCAGGCTGAAGAGAAAATTATCGGAGCCAACCATCAGGAAATCGGTATTGCCTTGACAACAAAGTGGAAATTCCCTCGTTCGTTCCAGTTTGTAACGGGTTTTCATCACGAGCCGATGGAGTTGGCCCCGGAGAATCGGATGCTTTCGGTTATCACGCACATTTCCGACATTTTATGTGCCCGCGGTGAGTTCGGCATGACAATTACCGTTGAAGCTGAAGAGATTCCCCAGGAATTGAAAGATGAAATTGGCATAACGTCCGAGCAACTGGACGAGATATCCGGTAATATCGAGGACGAACTCCAGGCCGTCCGATCGCTGATCGAATAAGCCCCTTGCGTTCTTCTAAAGTGCCAGGCACACTCCGTGTGGCGATCTTATTCGTCATTTCTTTTTCTTTATTCAATATTTCTTTGATTCGACGTTGAGCGTTGGGCGTTGAATGTTGGACGTTCAATTCTTCTTCTTTTCTCTTCTGGATTCTGGATTCTTCTTTTTCTTTGCTTCCTTCGCTACCTTTTGTTCAATTTATTCTTTCTGTCTTCTAAATTCTAAATCCTCCTTAATTCCGTCCCGAAAAATACCGAATAAAACATTAGCAAGACAACACTGATATGCAGCATCGCATAAGAAATTACGTGTTTTCCGGAGGAGACAAACAGATGACATCGGGACATGAGCGACGGGAGAGAGAGAGAATTCGTTTTTCCTGGCCATTTTGGTTTGCTTATGAGGGTTACGGTGAATTTAATCGCGGACAAATAATCGAGTTGAACGGCAGTCATGTTAGCTTTACCACGGAGAAACATCTCTGTCCCGCCGTCGGGTGTAATCTTATGGTCCGATTTAGTTATCCCTTGAATCAGCGGGACTTATTTGAAATGGACAGCTATGCCAACTGGGCCGAGGTTGTTCGCGTTGATTCTGACAGATCGCATTCTCAACGTGTAACAATGCGACTGCATCGACCAATAACTCTCGATCAGCCACAACCACAGCCAAAGCAGGAAAAACAACTGGCGCAAACCGCGTAAGAACCTATACCCAATCGATATAGTTTACCTTCTTTTTTTAGCCCCCGACTTTATGTCGGGGGTTTCTCACCAACTCACCCACTCTCTTCACTTTTCACACTTTTTACATCTTTCCCACCTTCTCTCTTTCTCACCACTCTTCTACTCTTCTACTCTTCTACTCTCTCAAGACTGTCACATGGAAGTCATCCTGATGATAATCGGATTGCAGAGACTGATTGCCGACACGCAGATTACCCAAAGAATCTCTGGCAATCAGGCCGAAGGGTAACGCCTGATTATCGAAGGCAACTCGTGAGATAGTTACTGAGCCGATAGAGCCGCTTGTGGAGCTTGCTATTCCATTGACAAAGCTGCCGTCATCGCCGCGAGCGACCCCAACCGCGATATTACTGGCCGAGAACGTACCTCTGACA
>DAOVXR010000060.1 GCA_030636065.1 Sedimentisphaerales bacterium
CGTTTATTAGCCCCTGCTGTTAAGCATGTCCCTGCGAAGGCAAGGGGGGCTGGGGCATGGGTTCTTTAAGTAGGGCGGGACTGTGGCCCGCGTTTATTAGCCACCGATGTAAAACATGTCCTCGGGTAGGCGGGGATCGGGGGATTCTTCTTAAGTAGGGTGCTGATGGAATCGCACCATTTCTTTATTAGGCCCGAAGGGCCGAAAGAGCGGTCGGGTACCACCGTTCCGCCGAAGGTGGAGGGGTGCTCTTGTATAATCCTCAATGTCCGGTGGCAGCCACCGAGTCTTTGAGGTGGATGGCTTTTTGTAGGGTGGGGTCTCACCCCACGCGGTTATTCTCTTTTTCTCATTAGCCCCCGACTTTATGTCGCGGGGTTCTTCTTAGCCCTTGCCGTCAAGTGGGGGTTCTTCTCTTTATTCGCCCTGAAAGGGCAAAATAAAGTCTGCCACAGGCTGATAAAAAGCGTGAACGGTTACGAAAAACATTAGAATTTGTCTGTAATATTTTCTTAAATCGATGGTTGATTTTTATCAATATCCAAAAATTTAACTGTTATCTTGCTGCTGCTGGTTGGCATTATTTGGGTAAGACTACTATGTCCTCTTTTTGTAACCTCACCTATTTGTACATCCATTACATTAGCTCTGAATTTTACTAATTGTCCTTCATAAATCCTATTTTCTCCGATTTTTTTATAAAGTTTTATATTTTCTGAAAGTTTAATTCCTGGAGTAATAAAATTCACTGTGTGGGCAAATATCTTGGCGCTAATATGTAACTCAATCTCGTTTCCGTCTTTTGCTTCGATTTTATCAATGCAGCCTACCCAGTTTATTAACATTGGAGTTTTTCGGAAATAATCCAACGCAGTCGGAAATACACTTTGTTGCAGTTCTTTTTTTTTCACCACGTTGGTTGTGGCTTCAATTTGATAGAGCAGTCCTAACATTGTTTGATGGTAATTAGTCTGTTTTTCTGGTACGTTTGTGCAGGTGAACCCGTTGACCAGAATCTTTTTTTCTTCCTTTTGCTTTTTCTTTCTTCGGCTAAGGGTTTTCCTTAAAGTATTGTTTTGTCTTTTTAATTCTTCCTTTTGATTCCAGGCCTGTTCATATTTTTTACATAAATCGTCGTTTTCTTTGCGTATCTTTTCAAACTCCTCCAATTCCTTCTTAAGGGATTCAATGGTTTTTCGCAATGAGGCGTTGTCTTTCTCAAGCTTGGCTATTTTATCAATTAGCTGGGAAACGTATTGTGCGGAGCACTCGTAAGAAAAAGCACATAATATAACTGCGATAAGAAAAAATAATTGGATCGTTTTCTTCATAATTTGGCCCTTTTTTCATTACCTGAACAAAACAGATTATTTGTCACATATTCACCCGATTGGTTCATTCTAAACCATCCGCTTCTTTTTTCAACAAAATTTATTTTTTATATTTAAGTGAGCTATGTGTTTGTAATTAAAGTAGTTATCAATCTATTTCAATATTTCTTTTTCTGTACCACTCGGGCCACTGATCGGGCCGAACGTCTTTCCATAGGCCGCTTTTTTCTTTTTGTGCCTCTTTTTGCAGTTGCAGAAACTTTTTGCGGAGTATATGTCGGAAACGTGGATCGGCATAGCCGTGGCCGAGTTTGATTAGTTCTTCGTTGAGTATTTTCCCGTCGGGCAGATAAATATATGCGAGCAGTCGTCCGAATTTTCCGCGGGTGTTTTCGTCAGGTTCTAAAACAACACGAACCTGCTGATGAATCGCCATTTCACGGGCGAACTTTGCCGCCTGCGGCCCCCAGTACATTTCGCCATAGCGGGGGTGTTTGGTCTCTGGTGTATCTACTCCCCACAGACGCACTCGCGTATGTTCTCGGTCGGTTTTGGGATCGGCTATGTTCAGATCGAGCGTATCACCGTCCACAACTTTAACAACCGTAAAGGTCTGGTCATGGTAAAGCCGACGGTCTCCGACCGGGCCGGCCTTGAAAACACCCAACCGGGACATTGCGAACAGCCCCATCATCACAACAGCCGTTGCTGTCGCCATTATTCGCCGTTGCCGTCGTGACATCGGAATTCGCGTTTTTCGTGAAGCCCTGCTCATCTCTTCTCTCTTCTTCGTTTCCTTCGTCATTTTCTTACATAGTGTGTTCACAGATAAACCGGACGATTTTAGTAGGGTCTTTAAGGCTGTGAGGGTTATGGCCGATGCCTTTTTTGAGGATGATCCGGATACGGCCCCCCAGCTTTTTATATCGTTCCTCGAGTATATCGGTATTCTCATCCATCGGAACTAACTTGTCGCTGTCGCCGCAGACGTGTAGCAGCGGAACATCGGCATGGACGATTGGTTCGAGGTTATCGATAGGATTATGTTTATAGACAAGTGCCTCGTCTTCGGTCAGACCGTAAGCCTTGAGACATCTTCGCCAATTAGGGCTGCTGCCCTTACTGCTGCCTTTAGCGCCGGGCCAACTCTTGAAATCACAGACGGGAGCGTCGGCATAAATGCAGGCCACTTTTTCCGCATTGGCGGCGGTCCAGTTATAGACTATCAGCCCGCCACGGCTCAGGCATTCGAGCGCAATTTTGCCTGCAAGGTTATATTTTTGTGTTACGTAATAATAGAATTTATTCCAATGGCCCACGGCGCCAGGGCTGCCGTACATTTCAACTACATCCATATAGGCCAGATGAAAGCCTTTTTTCAGTAGGGCGATGTCTGTTTGTGGTTCGGTATCGAAGAATCGGGCACGCCATATCCAGGGCCGCCCCACAGCGGTAACCCGCGGAACGATAACAAAGCATTTGCGTCCGTCCACCACGAAGTCATATTTTTCATAGTCGTTCCAATAGGTTTTTTCTTTGCCTGTTATTGCCTTGTATATCACCTTTGCCATCAGGCCGGCGCCTTTGGCGTTGGGATGGATTTTATCGGGGAAATATTGCGGTTTGCCGCTGAGCGAGGCGACTCGAATAGTTTCGTGGTAGTTGTCGGTATTGATGGGTGCTGATTTATCTGACAGGCCGCAGCCGCTGACAAGCAGACATAAAAGGATCAAAGCATTGACAATTTTCGGATAGTTCTTACGCATCTTTGCTCCTTAATGGTATGGAAATTTGTTGCAGTAGTAATACAGGTATTATTGGGTAGCATATTCCGCGTGTCATTCCTGCGTAGAGCATGCCCCTGCGTAAGCATGCCCCTGCGAAGGCAGGGGGCAGCGGGCAGAAATCCCCTTTAGCCCCGCATGTTAATGCGGGGTTGATTCCCGGCGAAGCCGGGATAAATTCAGAAAAAATATTGCCGCTCACGTTTTTGTAGATAGTTTCCTTTTGCCCTTTCAGGACACAAATAGTTCCTGTTGCGGAAGGTTAAATCCTATGCTGTTATTTCCATAATAGCAACCGTAATTATTGCCATAAACCCCCAAAATTACGTAGGGTGGGCCTAATTGACCCACGCGTTAGCTCTCTTTCTCACAACTCACAACTCACAACTTATTCATTTGTTTTTTCTTGACCTTTGTGGTATCATTATTTATAGAAGTAACTGACGCTGGCGTCGAAAAGTTCTTTGACCTTTCGGTATAGTGTGTGGGCTGTTCTTGTGCCGCTTATCGGACGTTCAGCGGTTGCGTTAAGGATGGTAAAGGGATATATGGAATCTGACAAATCCGGTATGAAATCGAGTCTTGATAAACCACCGCAAACGGGCAAACCAAGGGTGTTATTATTGCGCAGCAGCGGCGGAGCCGACAAATCCGACCTGCTGGAGACCCTCCGAAGCAACCTTTGTTTTGACCTGTCTATAGCCCATAATATGGACGAGGCTCTTCGTCTGCTCGAACAGCAGAGTTTTGACGCGGTCTTTACTGACACGACTGATTTCCTGCCGCTCGAACGGGCCTCCGTTTCTGATCAGTCTCTTTCCATACTGAATAATATTGGCGAAGGGGTATGTATTGTTGATCGGGGCGGCACTGTCCTCTGGGCCAATTCTAAGATGGAGAGTTTTTCTGACTCAGTCAGGCAGGGTATTTCTGAACGGGGCCGCCAGGCATTCGACTTTTTCGACCGTCAGTATCGCGAATCCAGCCCAGGCATGGGCAGTGATGTACTGATCCGTTCCCGCAAGTATTCTTTTACGCACGAGCAATCGAACCGATATTTCGAGATGATTGTGAATCCGATGAAGGACGAGCAGGGGCCACCTTCCCGGATTGCCATGGTTATCTGGGAGGACACCGCCAGCCGCAGATTGCAGCAGCGGATAGACGCCATCGACAAAGCTGGCCGTGAACTGGTCCGTCTCGAAGCCGAGACATTAAGCGCCATGACTGTCGAGGAACGCATTAATCTGCTTCAGAATAAAATTATTCGTTACGCCCGTAAGCTACTCCATTTCGATCATTTTGCCATTCGGCTGCTGAACCGCCGTACCAATCAGTTGGAGGTTCTTTTTGGTATGGGACTGCCCGGCGACACTCAGACCGAGGTTTTTGCAAACGTGGAGCACAACGGCATTTCCGGGTATGTTGCCGCGACAGGCCGAAGCTATATCTGCAACAATCCTTCGACTGACACTCGTTATCTGCCGGGTTTGGACGGTGCTTGTTGTTCTTTGACTGTGCCCCTGCTTTTGCATGATAAGGTCATTGGCACATTGAACGTCGAAAGCGATAAGGAGCAGGCATTCATCGAGGACGATCGGCAGATGGCCGAAATATTCGGTCGTTATATTGCTATTGCCATGAATATCCTTGATCTGTTGGTGGTCGAGCGTTATCAAACTACCGGACAGGCCGCCGACACACTGAATCAACAGATTTCCGAGCCGCTTAACGGTATTTTAACTAAGGCGTCTCTGTTGATGGAGGATTACATCGGGCACGATGATATTCGCCGGCGTCTTCAGGGGATTATCGATCATGTAGTGAATATGAAAGCGGCGCTGAAGGAAACCAGGAAGCGACCGAAAGGAATTTTCGATACTCACGTCGGTAAGGATATTACTCCCGACCCGCAGCTTACTTCCAGACACATTCTCGTGGTGGACGATGAGGAGTTTATTCGCCGGACCATCGCTGACATTGTCCGCAAGTACGGTTGTACTGCCGACACTGCCCAGGACGGCCGTGAGGCCAAGGCTCTGATTCGGCAGCGAACTTATGACCTCGTGATTTCGGATATAAAACTTCCTTATGCCGACGGGTATGAGATTTTTGCCACTGCCCGGTCTCTTAGTAAGAGTATCCCTGTTATCCTTATGACTGGTTTTGGGTACGATCCCAACCATTCGATTGTTCGTGCCAATCGTGAAGGACTCTCAGCCGTGCTTTATAAACCGTTTAAGGTGGAGCAGCTTATGAAAGAAATCCGCCGTGCCCTGAAAGAATCGAAGGTATAATAAATTATGTATCAACATTTGTCGGAAACAGCCAAGGAAGTATTAAGACTTGCCGAAAGATTTGCTCAGCGAGATCATAAGGAATACGTTGGAACTGAGCATGTATTGTTAGCGATTGTGGATCATGGACTTGGCGTAGGTGCGCAGGTACTGCGAAACTGTTCTGTTTCCCCTGATATGGTAAAGGATCAGATAGTCCACCTTATCAAGCGTTCTCTCGATGAGACCTGGGTATTGGGCCGACTGCCGGGCACGCCGCATTTCAAGCAGGTAATTGCCTTGGCTATTGAGGAGGCTGAAAAGGTCAGAGACACAAAGGTAGGTACTGAGTATCTGCTTTTGGCGTTGTTACGGGAAAGGGGTTGTATGGCCGAGCAGGCTTTGAAGAACCTGGGACTTTCTTTGAAAGTGGCACGAAAGGAAGTAGCGCGCCTTCAGGGTCGCTCCGAACCGACAACATGATTTACCAGCCCCTGCTGTTAAGCAGGGGTCTCTTACCAGCCCCCGATGTAAAATCGGGGGACTCTTTCTCGGCTGGGTGCCGCCTTTCTGTATTTCCCAGAGGTGCTCCTGTGCAATCCAAATGTTTGATGTTAAATCATTCAATCTAAAATTCGGTTCTCATCCAAAAAAGTTGGTGATTTTATCAAGGCTTTGCATGCAAAACCTTGGAGTTTAACGCTTTATGGCCTCCGGCATGTTCCGGTATAGCCCACTATCTATGTTGCGAAAGATAAGATAAAGTGTGCCACGGCCATCTTGGCCGTGTTTTATTGCCGGAGAAACACGCTTCCCGCAATGGCAACCAGCCGCGATGATTATGCCGGTTGCTGCAATGCGATAAACTCCAGTCCGCAAAGCGAACTGCTCTTGAACGATTTTCTACCAACTTTATTGGAGTTGAACCAAAAAATTTATATATTGGCTCTTGACTTTTACCGATATATTGTACATAATATACATGTTATACAATATGTATAACCATCTTTGGAGTGGATATAACGATCATGGCTAATGGGCTGCAACAGGAAAACACTGTGCTGAATGTAAGCGAGGCGAGGGCTTTGCTTCGTGAGTTGGTGGATAAAGTTATTCACGAAAAAGCACATATTACCTTAAATAGATATGGCCAACCTGCGGCTGTTTTGGTACCCGTTGAGGATGCTGAGTTGCTGGAGATGCTCGAAGACAAGGCCGACCTTGCGGAAATTCGAAAAGTCCTTAAAAACCCAAAGCCGGTTTCGTGGGACAAAGCAAAGCGAAAACTCGGCCTGTAGTCATGGATGATTGAAAATGGTCGAAAAAAAGGGTTATAGGGTTGATATTGACGAATCTGTGTTGCGTTATCTTTCCGGATTACCACAAAAAATACAAAGACAAATTGCAAAAAAAAATAGACTCGCTGGCCGTGAACTCCCGTCCACAGGACACAAAACTACTGCGCGGTCAGAAGGATTTATATCGTATCCGATCCGGAGATTACCGAATTCTTTATACAGTTTATGAGGATGAGGTCTATGTATATGTAGTAGGCGTAGGACATCGAAAAGATGTGTACAGAAAGTTACTCGGCCGATAAAGAGTTTTTCTTTGGGCGGACGTGTATCAGCGAACAAAAAAAAGCCGCCACAGCCGTTGGGGATCGGCTGTAGCGGCAAGGCTAATGGTCGATTAAATTAGTTGTTGTTGCGAAAACTGTCACCCCTGCGGAGGCAGGGGTCCAGTTGCTCAAAAAAACCTTTACTAACGAAAAAGATGGATTCCCGCTCACGCGAGAATAACAATTTTTTGTTTCCGCAGCCACATTTCTACAGAGCAAATCGCGTGCCAAAGAAGAAACAATCGCACAACTGCCTGTTTTGCAGACACTTAACAATATATAGCGCCTGTGAGTTTCTGTTCACTGCGTAAACTAACCCCGAAAACGCTGCCATTATGGCAGTCGTAGCGGTACATTGTCGGAATGATGCTTATTGGAGTGTATTTATCTTGTTTGTCGTTGTTGGCTGTGGTACAAACAGTGCAGAAGACGGCTGAGAAAACACACCTTTGCGGTCTCGATAGTCGTCCTGGGAAGGTAGTATTAAGCTATGACAGCGAACTCAACAGCCTTGGATTGTCATGTATTGGTGTTGAACAAACACTATATGGCTATATGCGTTATCAATGTTCGCCGGGCCATATCGCTTGTATTTCGCGACTTGGCCGAGGTGATTGATCACGACCAGGGGCAGTACAGCAACTACGATTTTTCCAGTTGGGTGGATGTTTCGGAGTTAAAGAGACAGTTCGAACCGGACGGGCACGACTGGCTCCATACGGTACGTTTGAGTATTGCCGTGCCTCGGATTATCCGTTTGTTGTTTTACGATCGGCTGCCGCGTCGGGAAGTTACGCTGAATCGGCGTAATATTTACGCCCGTGACCATAGCCGCTGCCAATACTGCGGCCGAAAGCTGCCGACCAGCGAATTGAGCCTGGACCATGTAATTCCCCGCAATTTGGGTGGTAAGGCGGCATGGGAAAACCTGGTGTGTGCCTGCCTGAAGTGTAATGTCAAAAAAGGCGGCCGCACGCCACAGCAGGCGAATATGAAATTGATTACCCACCCCGTTAAGCCCAAACGATCGCCTATCGTCCATATTAACATGGGTGAAGGTCGCTATCGGTCCTGGAAGCAATTTCTCGATCACGCTTATTGGTCGGTCGAATTGAAATAAGCGGCCGTCACACAAAAATGTCCCTGGGCATTAAATAACTTGAATTTTAATCTGAAGTGCAACACTCATAACAGCTTAAGTAATAATGTGTTACCGCCGAGAAAATTCGTTCGGGGCCCCAGACA
>DAOVXR010000026.1 GCA_030636065.1 Sedimentisphaerales bacterium
GAAGAGGGGATATTCCCGAAAGTTCAGTTTAAGCCAAAAGCAATCGTCGGCCTTTCGGTTCGGGGATGGGATCGCCAAACTCTTTTGCAGTGGTTATTATCTCGTACTTGGTCGTTCGTCTTGTCCTCCGAACTGCATAAAAAAGCACACCTGCGCTTCGGTCGGGGTAAGAGGTGGTTTGCGCAGGTGTGCCTGTTAGTATTATAGAATGTTTGTTTAAGGTTAATTGAGTTGTTCAGTCAATCGCTCAAGCTCTTTATTGAGCTTATCTATAAACTCGAACCACTCTTTCTCGCTGATTTCCTTGATGAGTTCTTCTCTGTGCGTTTGCCACATTTCACCAACGACGATCAGAATGTCTTTAAACAGTTCTATTTGTTCCTTAATAGTCAACTCAGGTGGAGGCGAAGCAACTTTCTTGTCGATTGAGGCCGACCGTCCGGCTGATTTTTGGCCGTCGGGCATACCCATAGCCATTGTTTTACCCAGCTTCATCGGAAGAGCGACCATCCTCTGGCAACTCATCCACAGCCAATCTTCGACAAATAGGGCAAGGTCGGCAATATCTATTATTGTGCCGTCGCCGTCCAGATCGTAAAGGTCGTCCCAGCCCTGATCGTTCGAGGCATAAAGCCAATGAGCCGAAAAAACATCGAAGTCCAACAGGTTGACAATTTCGTCCTCGTTGAAATCGGCCGGGCTGACGTAACAGCAATCTTTGTATTCGTCAGCACCCATATCCGTCCGAAGACCGATCTTACGCCAGTGCTTGTCGATGTCCCGCTTGCCGCCATAATACATTCCCGGATCACCCGCATCAATACAAGGTGAATCCCAATCTAAATGATAATCGTCGTTTTCAGAATTGACAAAACAGGGATCATCGTCAATATTACCTATGCCAAAGATTACCCCTGTATTAGGATCACCATCAGGATATTCGATACAACTGTATGTCGCATCGCAGCCAATAAGGTCGTTATCTTCGTCCGAATGTCCCCATATTATGGAGTTCGTTATCACCGGATCAATTTCACCGTCGAAATATATACCGGTCTCGTGGTTATTCGCCACCGTGCAATGACCAATGGTAATAACCGCATTGGGGTCTTCCATATATATGCCATCGATATTGCGATATATCCAGTTGTTCTCGATAAACATTTGCGCATCATAGCCATATATCCCCTGAATGTTCTCTTTTATACGATTATGTGAGGCCGTGAGCGCTCCGCTTTCACATAAAATTCCGCCTTCCCAGCCGTTGCGAACTATAAACCCGTCAAGAGTTGCGCAATTGACCTTATCCCCACTGCGAACGACGTAGAGAGAATTCTCTTCGTTGTGCCGGTTGGGATCGGCCGTTACCGGGAAATTGTAATTGTCATTGTCGGAAATATCGCCGCATAGAATAGTTTCGTAAATCATCCAGTTTCGCTCGTCCGGGTCATTAGCACCCAACCCGGCAAAACCACCATAGACCGCCACGCCGTTGACCATATCAAACGAATACAACTGATTCGGATCGTTCACATTCGCAGGCTTATATTTTCCTTCGGCCACATATATCTTGTCGCAGACCGTCGCGATTTCCAGTCCCGCGTCAAGGTTCAGAAAAGCATCGTACCAACTGCTGCCATTCTGCGCTCCTGCCGTGGCGTCCTTATCGACATAAATTATATCGCCATACTCACCGCAACCACAAACATCTGTATATATAGTGTCTTTATCCCAGTATTCTATTCCGTCAACTTCCATTTCGATTCTGACAGTGTTTTTGATACTGCCGCCGGGCGCTACATATTCATTTATGCTGACAACGAGACTTACATTGAAGGGCAGCGTAACAGCGTTCGGATCAATTATCCATGTTACTGTATGGCTACACGGATCATATGAACCACCATCAGTCGCCGAGACAAAATCGACCATATTTGAAAGCGTATCTTTTATTGTAAGGCTTTCCAGTTCGTCCCAATCGGAATTACACGGGTCGCACGGGTCAAGCCACGCATCATAGACGGTTATTGCATAGGTAATCTCCTCACCATTCACCGGATCAATGCAATCCTCAACATCATCAGTTTTACTCACACCCAACGGCGCTTCAAAATCCACATCAGCCACACAAACGCCTGCGCCACCGCATCCACCACTACCAGCCGGTTCGTGATCAATTTGTTCCCACTCATTGATATTCCACGTTTCGAGTTTGTAATTATAGGTTGTCATATAGACAAAATCGGTTCCTTGTGAGACTGCCAGCCCAATTACGCCGCCTCCAATATTCTCTATGTGACCATCCGCACCCGCATTAAGATCATATCTGATCAAATTATTATGGCTGTAGTAACCTCCGGCGTAAAGCCAGCCATTTTCTTCGTCAATATCGATATCGACGACATGATTACCATTGCCCAGATCAATAGTTTGTATCGGCGCGAAATAATCATTGGTATCATAGACATGGACATATTGACTGATTTCACCAAGCGCGAACTGACTTATGTATAAATATCCAGTGCTGGAATCAAGAACCAGCCCGCATCCCTTAACTTCCTGCACCAGATTGGTATCAAAAGGCTCAAGCTCACGATAATTCGCTCCTGTACATGGGTCAGGAATGAGCGTTAATGTCTTGTCGCCCGAATCCCAGTCATAAACGAACAGCTTGTTTGTACCGCGATCAACCGTATAAAGTAAAGTTGAACACGGATCAGAATAATCCAGCGCCAGGCCTGCAAGATCACTTGCACCAGTAGCCTCTACAATATCCTCTTGTAGAAATGTCTTGGCGTTTACTAACTCAATCCTTCTTCTATTTTCAAAAGTCACAAACAAAATATCGGATTGCACATCTATTATGACATCGGCCGGAGCGCCAACAGTCAAGTTGTACGTCGCTCGATATTCCAGTTGACCTTCCCGATCACCTTCCAATATATAATATGAGTTTAGAGCCGAGGTTTCGTGCCGAGGAATGGCATATACGGATTTTCCCTCCAAAGATTTAGTGGTAACAGTAAGCAGAACAACAGCAAACACCGATAAAACAACGCTTTTAATACTATCGTACATGTGTAGCCTCCCTGAAATAAAGTTATATATTTTGTTTTGACTTAAATGTCATCTTACACTTTTTCGTTTGCGCGAAATGAACCAACCGATTGTTATCAATATTCCAATACATGGCTCCGGTACAAAATTGATATGGTTAATGGTATCTAAATCGATTATTTCAATGTTAAAGCTACCACCATTATTCCACCATACCCCTGTAAGCAAACCATCATCCCATGTCCCCCCTGTCGGATCCCACACATAGCTATCTACATAAAGGTCCAGTTCGCTTAATTCCACAGCATCAATGAAAATAATGTTTCCACTATAAATTTTTGTATAACTGGAGCCAAGCGTGAACACGGTATTAATGTCTCCACCGTACACATTTGCTATACTGGAATCATGAGGTCTGAGAAGATCAATATCACTGCCAGCATATACATCCACTTCACTGGTATCCTGACAACGCAATATTCCAATCTCCCCGCCAGTGATATCAGCCGTTGCTGAGTTAAGCATGTCAATCTCAGCTTCATATCCTTCACTAAAGACATGATGTCCGCTTTCCCACGTTTGGTCGGCCTGCGCCTGAATCGATGTCATTACCAAAAACAACACTAACATTGACGTGATTTTCGTTTTCATAATACACCTCTGTCAAAAAATATTATTACCTACCACCGGATAATACCGGACAATTATTCATCGTTTTATTTCACGGCTTTAAACTAAAGAAGGCACCGCCGCAAGTGCCCGACATGGGCCGCCAGACCCGTTTGGAAACACATGCTGGCAGTGCCCATACAGGGCACCGACCATCACGCAACTTCCAAACAATCAAACCTGGCGGATTATGTCGAGATGTTCACTGGTAACAGTGATTTATATATTCAATTGTCTGCTGAAAAATCAGCCGTAAAAAAAGACCTCCTGCCCGAATCGGGCCGACTCAATTATAAACTGTTTTCGGGATTTACTCCCATTTCAAGAACCATTACTTAACATATTATACTACATCCGATATCTTTTTCAACAAAAATCTTTCTTTCCTGCCCGCCGGTCTGTCTGCCTAATAGCCTTTTTCGCGTAACATACTGGTATTAAAGGCGTTATCGCCACTTTTGCACCCGGCGAGACCACTTTTTTCGGCTGTCAGAGTACTTTTACAAACTGCGTAAGCACTATTTCAGCCTGCACAAGGCATGTTACCGGCTGCAATAGGTGTCTTACGGGCCGTTTGAGTACGAATACCGACGGACCGGCGCTGTTTCAGCCTGCGCGAGTACTCATGCAGGTTAGCGAAGCACTCCGCAAGCCTGCCGGGCAATAATACAGACTGCGCAAGTACTAATTCCGCCGCGCGAGACACAATTACATTAGCGAAGGACATGATTACATCCGCGCGGGACGTAATTACATCCGCGTTGGGTGCAAAAACAGTCTGTTTTTTTGTTATGGTCAGATGTTCGCAACGCGTGTCGCCGGGTCGGACCAGGGGCCGTATTCCGAGCCGCGGATGGCGCGGACGCGAATCCAGTATTGTTGAGAGGCCGTCAGGCCCGCGATTTCATATTCACTTTCGCTGATAGCGGCGTTACCGATTTGTTGTGTCATAGCGGAGTCGGTGTACCATTCGATCTGATAGGCGGCCGCGCCCTGTTCGCTGTCCCAATCGACAAAGACCGATGCGGGTGATGTGCCGTCCTCGACCTTGATGATGACAACCTGTTCCAGCGGTACGGATTCGCGAGTTGTTTTCTTGGGTGTCAGTCCGAAATTGTTTTTCTCCGGCCCATCAGGCCCGTAAAGGCCATCGGTTACCTCGTCGATCCGTTTCATAGTCTCGACGCCAGCATCGCGCTTATCGCGAAGGGTGGCCCGCGCCTGGGCGAGTTGGGCTTTAAGATCGTTGACTGCCGTAATTGCGGTAAACAGAACGGTTATATTCGCGTTGACACCCGCTTGCGTCGGCGCAGTCGTCGGCCAGTTTGCTTCTCCGGCGATGGCCGAAGAGGCCTGCATAAGCTGATCCCGTAATTCGTTCGGCTTGGTCGGTATCCTTCGTTTTGCCATGTTTGTCTCCTATGTTAAAATTTATCCCAGTCTCACAATTCTATCATTTCAGCCAGCGACCAGCGGAAGCGGTCTTTTGGCCATCTATATAAACAGAAGAAGTGGCTATGCCACCTTACTGTCTGCCTTCCACGAGGTTTTCGACGACATGGGGATCAGCGAGGGTAGTAGTATCGCCTATCTGATCGACAGCGCCTTCGCTGATTTTGCGGAGGATACGCCGCATAATCTTACCGGAACGTGTCTTGGGCAGTGCCGGGGTGAACTGAATCTTGTCGGGAGAAGCATGGGGGCCAATTTCCTTGCGGACGGTCTTGACCAGTTCCTTTTTCAGTTCGTCCGAGGATTCCTGACCCGTTCTGAGTGTAACATAAGCATAAATCCCCTGCCCCTTCAGATCGTGGGGCATACCTACCACGGCAGCCTCAGCAACAGCCGGATGCTTGCCTATGGCGCCTTCGATCTCGGCGGTGCCGAGCCGATGGCCGGAGACGTTTATCACATCATCGACGCGGCCGGTAATCCAGTAATAACCGTCTTCATCACGACGACAACCGTCGCCGGTGAAATACTTGCCCGGATACATACTGAAATAGGTCTGATGGAAGCGTTCATGATCGCCGTACAGCGTTCTCATTATGCCGGGCCAGGGGAACTTGATGCAAAGATTACCGCTTACGCCATTGCCTTCGATAACAGTACCGCTTTCATCTACCAGCTCAGGCTGAACACCGAAGAAAGGCAGAGTGGCCGAGCCGGGCTTGGTCTTGATTGCCCCGGGCAGCGGGGTAATCAGAATGCCGCCGGTCTCGGTCTGCCACCATGTATCAACGATAGGACAGCGTTCTTTGCCGACAATACGATAATACCAGTGCCATTCGGGACTCTTAATAGGTTCGCCCACCGTGCCAAGCACTTTGAGAGTGGAAAGATCACTTTTTTCGACCCAGGAATCGCCTTCTTTCATCAAGGCACGCAGGGCCGTCGGAGCGGTATAGAAGATATTGATCTGGTGCTTATCGACAATCTGCCAGAACCGACTGTAATCGGGATAATTAGGCACACCCTCGAACATTACCGAGATTGCCCGGTTACACAGCGGCCCATAAACGATATAGCTATGGCCGGTAACCCAACCGATGTCAGCGGTACACCAATAGATGTCTCCCTCTTTATAATCAAACACATACTTGTGAGTTATCGCGGCATGAAGCAGATAGCCGCCGGTTGTGTGGAGTACACCCTTGGGATGGCCGGTCGAGCCGGATGTATATAAAATGAACAACGGGTCTTCAGCGTCCATCTGCTCCGGCTTACACTCTGTCGATTCATCCTTTGTTATATCATCCCACCAGAGATCACGACCGTCAGTCATCGGCACTTCGTTACCGGTGCGTTTTACCACGACAATATGCTCGATACTGGGGCAGTCTTTAACAGCCGCATCAGCATTGGTCTTCATTGGAATATCGTTCTTTTTGCCGCGCATGGCTGTGTCCTGGGTGATTAAAACCTTGCAGGACGAGTCGTTGATCCGCTCGGTCAACGAGTCAGGGCTGAACGCACCGAAAACCACATTGTGGACGGCTCCGATACGAGCACAGGCCAACATTGCTACCGGCAACTGCGGCACCATCTGCATATAGAGGCAAACACGATCACCCTTTTGGACGCCAATCTTCTTGAGGGCATTGGCAAACCGGCAGACATTGTCCATAAGCTCTTTATAGGTTACTTTGGAGTCTTCGCCGGGGTCGTTACCTTCCCAGATTAAAGCGGTCTGGTCGCCGTGGCCGGCCTCGACATGACGGTCCAGACAGTTATAACTGATATTGAGCTTGCCGCCCTTGAACCATTCGATATTCGCTGTTTTAAAGTTCCAGTCCAGAACCTTGTCCCATTTGGAGTCCCAACTGACGAATTTTTCCGCCATTTCGGCCCAGAACCCCTCCGGATCGTCAACAGACCGCTTGTACATCTGCTGATAGGTCTCAAAATCAATTTCTGTCTTGCCCTTGATGGCCGCGGGCACATCATAGGTGGGAATGCCGGATTTGTCTTCAACTACCATACGATAACTCCTTATCTGATAAAAACATACATTTCGATAGCCAGTAACACTCAGTCAAGGCCACAGCAACTATACTTTCTCCATAGATAGTATAAAGACCAGCCATTCTAACGCGGACCGGTATATTCCGCAATATCTAACATTAAAAAAAAATTCTCTCTCTAAAAGGGGGCAGGCTAATGGGCATCGCTTTGGGGCTGGGTCGCAAGCTCCAGTGGTCCGGGGATAGGTTTTTCTTCAACCGCTATCATCAAAGCAAGGTCCCGCGAAAATTGGATCGCCCCGGTACGGTTCAGATGGCATCCGTCAAGTGAATCATACCGAAACTGATCGACGTTCAGCCATTTGCCGCCGGCCTTTTCAAGCACGGCGACAAATTTCTGTTCCACAAAACCACCATGTGAGTTCTCAATTTCGACCATCTCCCTGATCGTTGGTGGACGAAAGGCATAAACCCTGATACCACGTTGACGCCAAAGAGTTATACGATGCAAAAGATCGGCGACAATTCGGGGTGAAACCGGATTATTATCGAATATGTTCACAGCGTCCTGCAGATAACAGTTGAAATCCCGCAGGGGCGGTACATAGTAGGCCGAGGCCCAGCCGTCAGGAAACGATCTGTGGTATTTTCGCCGCCGATCAGGCGGGGCAAACATGCCTCCGAACAGTTCGTTGAATTTTAGTGGTTCCGTGAACCGTAGTAGCTTGTTAAGCGACCGTGCAATGGTAACTGAACAATAAGAATAACTCTGCCGGGCCTGTAGGAAACTGTTTCGAGCAGCCATCGTCTCGGTGAGCGATTGAGGAGAGATTCCGAGAATAATCATTTTATTCGTGCTGTGGGGATCAAGAACTTCTTCTATCGCGGTTAGATACTCGCCGGAATAACCGTTTCCGCCAAAAGCGTAATTCACAATTCGTAACCCCTGAAGAGATTGTTTCATTTGTCCAGGCGAGACGCCATTGCCCGTGCGTGAATCACCCGTTACGACTACGTCCGCACAACCTGTCCAACCATACTTTATCACCAGCGGCCCGCTGTTATCGCCAAGACGAGTACCTCCGAGCAGTAGTACCATCACTCCGACAAGACACAAAGTACAGGCTACTCGGTCACGGAATAAAACACGTAGTAATTTGCGAAATCGGGATTTATTATTGTTTGTCTGCATAATATAAACGACTAAAATCGAAAATAGATAAATGTACTGCCCGGCCCACGCATAAAAATACACGTTGTTAATATAAACGCCACAGCAATTGGCTGAGCAATACGCGATATACGAATACCACTTCGGGGCAGACGGATGTCGTCCCAGGGCAGGCGGTCAAGCCCGACATAAAAATACAATTCACTTATAATCATAATCGCCATACAAAGTAAGCTCTTGGCGCCCAATTGCTCTGCAATCCAATTACTCTGGCCAGCGGTAAAACTGAACATCGTCCGCAGGATAGCGACGGCCTGCCCGAACGATTCCGCCCGAAAAAACACCCAGCCGATCAGAACCAGTCCGAATACCAACATTGTCGCTATATGTCTGCCGAACCGCACTCTGCCAAGTCTCCGCGGCCAATCCGTCAGTCGTTCGAGAGATAAAATAGCCCCGTGCCAGCCACCCCAGATCAAAAAGTTCCAGGCCGCCCCGTGCCACAGACCACTGAGCAACATAGTTATCCACATATTCCACTCTGCCCGGCCCCTGCAGCAACGCGAGCCTCCTAAGGGAATATAAACATAATCCTGAAACCATCTGGACAGCGAAATGTGCCAGCGGCCCCAGAAGTCTCGCAGACTCCCTGCCAGATACGGATGGTTGAAGTTCACAGGGAAATCATAGCCCATCCATTTGGCCAACCCACGGGCGATATCACTATAGCCGCTGAAATCACAATAAATCTGCAAAGCGAACATAGTAATAATCATCCACCAATAAGCGCTGACGGGCGATAGGGTATTATCGCTGAAGGCCAGGTTGACAATTGGTGCCAAGCTGTCAGCGATTACCATTTTCTTAAAATAGCCCCACGCAATCAGACACAGGGCGTCCCAGCGATGTTGCTCAGTCGTACTGTGGGCGTTCTCGAGTTGGGGCAGCAGGTCTTTAGCCCGCACAATCGGCCCGGCCACCAGTTGCGGAAACATCGCAAGATAAGCGAAAAAATGAAGGGGGTTCCGTGTCGGCTTCAGTTGGCCGCGGTACACATCAACAGTGTAGCTGAGCGACTGGAAGGTGTAAAAACTGATTCCGATAGGTAGAATTAAGCCCGCATGGTGAATATTACAATCAATCCCGCAAATCTCGAACAACCAGTTGACGTTCTCTATGCAGAAATCAAGATACTTGAACACAGCCAGCGAACCAATATTGCCGACAATCGAGCCGACCAGCATAACCTTGCGGAGCCGATGGAATCGCACCATTATCAGTGCGGCCAGAAAATCGATCAGGCCGCTGGCCAGAATCAGAAACAGAAAACGCCAGTCCCACCAGCCGTAAAACACACTGGAAGCGACAACAAGATAGCCCCATCGCAGATTTTTCCGCTGCCTCAACAACGGCCAAAGGCAGAAAAACAACACAATAAACAGGACAAAATCCAATGAGTTGAAAAGCATATCAAACCAGTTTTGTAGGATGGGCTTTAGCCCATGCTGATTATTGAAAAACATATCTGTTCGGGGTGGCAGCCAACCAACGCCACCAATAAATACCATAAACCTGCGGCTCTGCCGATAGCTACCGACCTTTACTTATCGGCTATTTGCCACCTAACAGTCAAAAACTCTCGAGTGTTACCGAAATACGTAACCTTTCACGGGTTCTTATTCTTGTTAGCCCCTGCTGTCAAGCGGGGGTTCCTTACCAGCCCCCGATGTGAAATCGGGGGCTTCTTCTGTAGGGCGGGCCGTGCCCGCCATTTACCTAAAGCCCAAAAAGGGCGAAAAAAACAACCTGTAAAAAACTATGAACGATAACAAAAATGGCTTTGTTTCGTAAAACAACCTGGCGGACCCCACTATTTCGAGGTGTAGAGGCTGTTTTTGCAATATTTTTCGGACTTTTGGCGGTTGCGATGGCTACTATCATATTGACTATGCTCATACAAAACTTTACGATGAACGTACCTGATGGGCATAATACCTATCAAAAACATACAATGAACAACAGGAGAAAATTTCATGTTCGATAACCTGAAATACACATCGGCCCTGAGAACAGCCGTAATACTCGGACTCGTAACAGTTTTTGGCCCCACTGCCCTGCCTGCCTATGGGACATCGGCAGAGGTACAGGTAGAAACAGACCCCTGTGTTACAAGTAAAACACCCACCTCAATTGTGGTACTGCAGGTCAGCGGCTATTTCACCGAAAAACCGGGGGCTAATTTCCTTGCTCTCTCGAACGAGCCGGCTAACAATATCCGCCGCTTCAGCGAGACATTGTCCCGGGCGGCAGACGACGATAATATCAAGGCAATCGTACTCAACATAGAACAGCCGCTGTTAAGCTGGGCACAGGTTGATGAACTTCGCCGTAATATCAAACACCTGCGCAATTCAGGGAAAAAAACTTATGCCTACGTCGAAACTCTGAGCCAGAGAGATTATTTGCTGGCATGCGCATGCGATGAAATAATCATAACCCCGACCGGAACAGTTCTTGTGGTCGGGTTGGCCGGGGAGGCGGTTTATTTCAAGAATCTGCTCGACAAGGTCGGCGTGAAAGCCGATTTCATGCAAATGGGCCGTTTCAAGTCGGCAGCGGAAAGCCTTACCCGTACAGGTCCGTCCGAGGCCGAACTGTCGCAAATTAACCGTTTGTTCGATTCGCTCCACGAGCATCTGCTCGACTCAATAGCTGCTTCGCGGAAAATGAAGCCTGAACAGGTAGCGAAAATCATAGACGAAGGCCCCTTTACCGCCGAGGAAGCCAAACAAGTCGGCCTGATCGATCAGATTATGTACCGCCCGGAATTATTACAGTATCTGGAAGGACAAACCACTGGTGAGGTACAATTGGTACTTAACTACCAGAAGAGTGATCGAAGTAAAATTAATCTTGATAATCCTTTCGCGTTTATGACCATAATGCAGGAGATATTTTCCGGACCAAAAGAACCGACCGGAGATGTTATCGCGGTAGTATATGTGGACGGGCCGATCACCCTGGGCCAAAGCCGCGACGGCTGGGCAGACGGAACAGTAGGCGCGCGGACGGTTCGCATGGCATTAAGTGAGGCAGGAAATGACGACAATGTCAAGGCAATCGTAGTAAGGATCGATTCACCC
>DAOVXR010000080.1 GCA_030636065.1 Sedimentisphaerales bacterium
AATAAATTACTTGGAAAAGAAAGCCCGGAAGCAAAAAAGATAGAAAAAATCAGGAAGCAGAAAGACAGAAGAAGGCGGAGAACCCCCTGATATCCGCCGGGTGCCACCTTTCTGTATTTTTCTTATCTTCATTTCTTCCTATTCGACGTTGAGCGTTGAATGTTGGACGTTCAACTCTTCTTCGCTTCCTTCGCTATCTTCTGTTCAATCTGTTTTTCTCTTCTCTGTATTCGTGCCAATTCGTGTTAATTCGTGGCTAAAATATTTTTTTCTTTTGTTTTCTTATCTTCATTTCTTCCTATTCGGCGTTGAGCGTTGAATGTTGGACGTTCAACTCTTCTTCTCTTCCTTCGCTATCTTCTGTTCAATTTACTACTTTCTCTTTTTCTTTTTTTTCGTGTCGTTCGTGTATTTCGTGGTTAAATATTTTCTGTATTTTTCTTATCTTCATTTCTTTTGTTCTCTTTATTCGACGTTGAGCGTTGAGCGTTGAATGTTGGACGTTCAACTCTTCTCCTCTTTTCTTTTTCTCACCACTCACCACTTTCTTCTTCAATATTTCTTCTGATGTTCCGTAGCCTTCTGGAGAATCTGTTTTTCCTTACGCGACAGGCTTTGCAATCCCTGCTGATGAACTTTAGCCAAAATACGGTCCACCTCGAACTGTGTCTTTTCCACTTGTTCGATTTTGCGTTGATAGGCGCCTGTTTGGTGTTTCCGCCATAACGCAGTAAAACGACCCCGGCCCATTACCCATACGAACCCCGTTGCCATACCGCCCAGATGGCACAAGTCGCCCCCTGCATTCAAGCCGGGCGCGTTATAATCCCTTAGTACGCTGAAAAAATAGATCAGGGCCAAAGCTGCCGCTATCACCCGGATATTTACCGGCACAATAAAAAACAACAGCACTTTAAGATGGGGGAAGAGTATCGCGCAGGCCGCCAGTAGCGCCAGTATCCCACCGGAAGCGCCCACCAGGTATGAAACACCAAAAGCGCCAAGGGTATTGGCAACAACAAACAACAATCCTCCTACTGCTCCGCTGATAAGATAAAAATAAATGAATTGTTTCGAGCCCCAGCTTCGCTCCAGAATAGTTCCGAGGAAGTACAGGCCCAGCATATTGAACACAAGGTGGCTTGTGCCGCCGTGCAGGAACTGAAACGTTACTAATCGCCAAATTTGCAAGGCCTGCGTATAGGTTCCCCCGCTCGCAGCGAACCATTCCTTCAAAGCGTTCGGCCGCACCGACTGAAGAAAAAATACCGCGATATTGATAATCAGCAGATATTTCACCATAGGTGTAATTCTTGGCAGAAATATTCCCATACCACCTTGTTGCATTCCACCGCCGCCGAACCCACCGCCAGAGCCAAGGCCCTGTGGTTTATGATAATAATTTCGATCCTGAAATCCCACGTTAATACTCCTGTTCATTGTTCCTTTTACACGATGTTACTGGTTTTTGCGTCAAAATCAAGCACTGTCTCAAAATACGCCGGGTGCCACCTTTCTGTATTTCAGAGAGGTGCTCCTGTACAATTTTCCGTTGCAATAACAGCCTATCTGTCATATACTTTATGGGCTATGGATATGAATAAAAAACGTGTTGCCATTTTAGGCTCGACCGGTTCTATTGGCCGTAACAGTCTTGCGGTAATCGATTCGCTCGGCGAGGGTTACGAGGTTATTTCCATCAGCGGGCATTCCAACTGGCGGCTTTTGGCCGAGCAGGTACGGAAGTACCAGCCGAAAAAAGTCGTCCTGACCAACCCGATACACTTGGCAGATTTGGAAAAAGCCATCGAGAGGCACTCAGACACCGAAATTCTCGCGGGTCCGGACGGCCTGGTTGAGTTGGCGGTTGATCCTGACTGTGATATTGTAATCGCGGCCGTGGTTGGTTCAGCCGGGTTGCCGGCTACTTTGGCGGCTACCAAAGCAGGCAAAACTGTCGCTATTGCCAACAAGGAATCACTTGTCGTCGCCGGGTCGCTGCTGATGCCTATGGCCCAGCGGTATGGCGCCACTATTTTACCGATTGATAGTGAACACTCCGCTATTCTCCAAGCTATGCATTCTGGTAGCCGTAACGAGGTTGAAAAGGTCATTATCACTGCTTCCGGCGGTCCGTTTCGCACTGCTACCGCCGCGCAAATCGACCAGGCCGGCCTTTCTGACGCTATGAATCATCCTACCTGGGATATGGGGCCGAAAATCACTATTGATTCGGCTACGATGATGAACAAGGCGCTGGAGATAATCGAGGCCCACTGGCTTTTCGGTTTGGCTCCGGAACAAATCGAGGTTTTGGTCCACCCCGAATCCATAATTCATTCACTGGTAGTGTTTTGCGACGGTTCGGTCATCGCCCAGATGTCGCCGCCGGATATGCGATTGCCGATACAATACGCCCTGACGTACCCGAAACGCCTGAATTGCCCTACCAGCCGTCTGAACCTTCATGAACTCGGCCAACTCACCTTCGAACCACCCGATTTTCAGCGTTTCCCGGCAATCAGGCTGGGTTTTGAAGCGGCGAGGCGTGGTGGGACGACAGGTGCGGTGCTCAATGGGGCCAACGAATCAGCAGTCGAGGCCTTCCGAAAAGGCCAAATCGGCTTTACACGGATCGCCGCGTTGACCGAGCGCTGTATGAATGAACATAACTACGTTGAAAACCCGAACTTACAACAATTAATGCAGGCGGATCAATGGGCCCGCGACGAAGTAAGCCTATCACTCTTAAGAAGAAAACAGGCTAAAACACCGCTCTGAAATACAGAAAGGCGCCACCCAACGCGCAAATAAGAAATCGTTCAGTTATGCTCCATTATATGCAATTAATGCACAAAAGCGCGCATATTTACGATAGTGTTGCTTTTGGGCAACATAGATTTTAACGATTTCTTGTTGTTTCAGGACATTATTGCCGTAAAATGCCACAAATCGAACGAAAATTCGGATAGAAAAAAGGGCCGACCAACGCATACGTTTTTAGTTAATATACGAACAAATTAAAAAACAGGAAAACACGAATGACGGAATCAGTAGAAGAACATAGAGAGCAAAACTCCAAAAAAAGAATGCCCATTATGCTTGTCATGATAGTGGCGCTGGTAATTTTCGTGGTTCGAGATCCTCAGCGAGCCTGGGACATCTGCAAAGTGTTGCTCGGCTTTGGCGCGATTATCTTTGTCCATGAATTAGGCCATTTCGCCGCTGCCAAGAGTGTCGGGATTATGGTCGAGGCCTTTTCCATCGGCTTCGGACCGGTTCTCATCGGGCTAAACAGAATCAAGGGCGGTTATCAAGTAAGCATATTGCCCACAATCATCCACGGCAAAGACGGCAAAGACGGCAAAGACGGTAAAGGCGCGCTTGGCTTTGTGATACCGGTTAGGTCAGCCAAAGAAGGCGAGACCGACTACCGAATAAGCCTTATTCCGCTTGGTGGTTTTGTCAAGATGTTAGGCCAGGAAGACGTCGCCGCGGACAAGCCATCCGAAAATCCGCGGGCTTTCGGCAATAAGGCGATCTGGCAGCGAATGATTGTCATATCGGCTGGGGTCGTAATGAATCTCATATGCGGAACGCTTCTCTTTCTGTGTATCTTCAACCATGGGATTCAATTTCCACCGGCGATGGTTGGTTCCGTCTCGCCCGGTAAGCCGGCAGCGGTGGCAGGGATAAAAGGCGGCGACGAAATAATCGCGATAGACGGCAATGAAAGAATCGACTTTTCCAACCTGATTCTCGCGGCTGCGTTAGCCGGCGAAGGCGAAAAAGTACCCCTGACTGTCCGTCATCCGGACGGTACGACAGAAACCTTTCACGTCGCACCAATGGCGCCAACTACGGAAAGTGAAAAGAATACGGGCGTCAAAATGTTCGGAATCGGCCCGGCCAACGAGTTGGTGATTGACGCGATAGAAGGCGAGCTCCGAGCGGACTTCAGAGAAATGGGCATCCACCCCGGCGACAAAGTTGTCTCCGTCAACGGCCAACCGATCACACGATACGACCAACTGCACAATGTGTTATATCTCGGCCCGGGTGTATTAAGCCAAGAGGTTGTTACCGTTACCACCGAACACACCGACAAAGACGGTCAGGTTTCGCAAAATACGCTAAAAGTCTTTATGAACCTGAGCGCGTTTCGCGTTCGTCCCGATGATGAAAAAGTGAGCGATCAAATACTCACTATGATCCCACGCCTGAAGATAATCAGGTTGTCCGCGGACTCACCGGCTCAAAAAGCCGGCGCTCAACGAGGAGATGTTATTATACGGTTCGGCTCGCTGAATAATCCCATCATAAGTGAGATGCAGGAATATTGCCGGAATCACGAAAAACAAATTGTTGAAATGGTCGTAACACGCCGGGAAAACGGCAAACTTGTCGAAAAAACACTGCCGGTAACCCCTCAGCGCGTCGCCGCTTCATTGTTATCACGCATATTCGGCAAGCCAAAAGTGGTTATCGGCGTATCACTGGTAGGTGATCTCGACAATCCTGTTGTGGCCCACTGCCGTGATCTCGACGATGAGACCAAGGCCCTGCCGCTGCCGCGTGGTGCGCGTATTACGGCTGTCGCCGGTAAACCGGTGGGCAACTGGAAAGACATCCTTGCAGGATTGGTTGCTCACAAAAATCAGGAAGTTGAACAGGAAGTTGAAATAACCTACACAACCGGTGCCGGCCAACCGGAAACAACGCTTACCGCTACGGTCCCCGATAACACCGGATGGATCGACTTTATTTATCAGCCGACTTTCTGCAACTACGACGAACTGCTGCCGATTAAAAAAGAAAGAACGGCCGAGCAGATAGCGGCTCTGAACCCGCCATTGAAAATTGTCGATGTGGCCGACGAAGCGGCCCAACAAGCCGGTCTGAAAAAAGACGACGTCATCCTGCGGTTCGGCGAACATGATAATCCCACAGCAAGCGATATAAGAGACTACTGTAAAAGCACCGAAAACCAGGTGGTGGAGATGGTGGTTGCCCGCAGTGAAAACGGATCGTCGGTTGAAAAGACAATCAGTGTTACCGGAGGAAGTTACCGGAAAAGCTCTACGACGGCGGAACAAGTGTACGAGCCGCTTGTCCGTAGCAAGCTGGGATTCGATTATCGAATTGTCGGCAAGTACGGTCTGCTGCCCCTGAAGCAACTGAAAAGACTATACAAAGGCGATACCCTGATAGAAAACCTGCAACTGGGCATGAGCCGGACCTATACATTTATTGCTCAAACATATCTGTTCCTGGGCGGGATGTTCAAAGGCGAGGTCTCGGCCAAGGCGGCCAGCGGCCCGGTCGGTATCCTGAAAATGAGCTATACCGTCGCCAGTCAAAAGTCTGTTATCGACTTCATATATTTCCTCGCTGTGATCAATATCTGTATCGCGGTCTTTAACTTTCTGCCGCTGCCGATACTCGACGGCGGATATGTTGTTATGATGCTGATCGAAAAGATCAAAGGCTCGCCAGTGTCGATCAAAGTACAGGAAGTCGTTACATACGCCGGGCTGGTTATGATCGGGAGTTTTTTCCTTTATGTAACTTTTAACGATATTGTTAAGGTGTTCACGGGGCAGATTTGATAAGAGGAAACGAGGGAAAGAGTGGACGGGTGAACGAGGAAAGAGGGAAGGAAAGAAGAGTTGAACGTCCAACATTCAACGTTCAACGCTCAACGTCGAATAAAGAGAACAAAAGAAACAAAGATAAGAAAAATACAGAGAATATTTAACCACGGATTGCACCGATTTCACTGATTAAGAAAAGACGTTATAACGTATTAGCAATAAACAGATTACGATAAGTAGAATTGAAAAACGCGCATAAAAAACAAAGAATTACAAGATAGTATTACGAATCGATGCAAATTAAGATAAGCATATTATGGTTAAGAACATAAACAAAAATTCATTTGATGAATCAACAAAACTGAAGTTGGAAATATTTGGCGAGTGTTTTAAAGAATGGTTACCTGTATTCATACATGATAGACATACTGAACAGGTTTATATTTACGATTTTTTCGCAGGAAGCGGAACGGATATTAATGGTGCACATGGTAGTCCACTAATCCTTTTGGAAGAAGCCAAAGGGGAAAATAAAAAGTACTGTACTAAAGCTGATAAAAAGATGATTTCAGAACTGTTTTTAAAGACAATACTACCCAAGCAATATTAAAAAATAAAGCTTATGGAAAATTCATACTATTAGACCAGTATGGATTTAAAGAAATTGATAAAGACATATTTTTAGAGTTGGTTAATTTTCCGAGAACTGATTTTATATTCTTTATTTCTTCCTCTTTTATAAAACGCTTCAAGGAACATCCTAATACAAAAGAACATATTGATACTCAACAAATAAAATTTGACGAGTCGCAACCCAAAGAATGTCATAGAATTATTGCTGATTATTTCAAAAAATTAGTACCTGAGGATAAAGAATATTACGTGCATCACTTTACAATTCACAAAGAGAATACAGGGAATTATTACGGTTTAATCTTTGGGACAAATCAAGCTCTCATAAAATCGATCAGATTAAGGAAGAAATCAAAGATGCTATACTTACAGGGGAGATAAGCGATAATATTGCTGGATTTAAATATACAATGCGAAAAGGATGTAAACCATTGCTATTTACCAACGTTGTGAAAGAACTCGAAAGTAAAGATAAAATCAGGAGAGACGGCGACCTTAACTACAGTTCAACAAATATCCATCGAGTAAAGAAGTATAATATACAGGTATGCAATAATGCGAACAACTAAAATTGAATGGACAGAAAGTACTTGGAATCCAACTACAGGTTGCACAAAAATCTCATTGGGCTGTAAGCATTGCTATGCAGAACGTATGGCAAAGAGATTACAGTCAATGGGAAATAAAAAATATAGAAATGGCTTTAAAATAACACTACATCCAGATGTATTAAATGAGCCGTATTCATGGCGAAATCCTCGTTCTGTATTTGTAAACTCAATGAGTGATCTATTTCATGAAAATATACCTTTTGATTATATTCAAAAAGTATTCAATGTGATGAACGAGAATCTAAGGCATACATTCCAAGTGCTGACTAAAAGATCAGACGTATTACTTGAATATTCAAAATATCTTAATTGGACAAAAAATATTTGGATGGGAGTTACAGTTGAAAGTCAGCAATTTAATAGTAGAATAGAAGAACTTAGAAAAACAGAAGCATTTGTAAAGTTTCTATCGTTGGAGCCATTGATTAGTAAAGTAAAGTTACCCGAATTTTAATCTGAAGTGCAACAACAACAAATGTCAAAATGATTGAAATTGCGTAAAAATCGAGAGAAAAATCGTTTGGGCAGACAGCCAAATTGGGGCCGTTTCGGCCGGAGGGTCGGGGCAATTTGGTTGTCTG